>JAZNFB010000272.1:0-2609 GCA_045588895.1 Candidatus Flemingiibacterium sp. | reverse complement strand
ATCGCCTCGGTCGGGCAGCGCTTTAAGCAGGTTGTACACCCTTTGCATTTTTCGATGTCAAGTGAAACCGAATGCTTATAATCTGTAGCCATATGCACCTCGATATTAAAATGTCGGGGAAATTATAACTTAACAGTCATGGTGATGGTCGTGCCCTCACCGACAACCGTGTCGATCTTCATGGAATCGGTATACTTCTTCATGTTGGGAAGTCCCATACCTGCGCCGAAGCCGAGATTTCTGATGTGCTCTCTTGCAGTGGAGTAACCCTCCTGCATTGCAAGCTCAACATTCGGAATACCCGGTCCGCGGTCGGATAAAGTTATAACGATTTCTTCGTCAAACACCTCAACGTCAGCAGTACCGCCGTTTGCATGAATGACCATGTTGATCTCTCCCTCGTACATTGCGATAGAGACTTTGCGTATGATATCCGGCGAGTAGCCGAGCTGACGCAGCTTTTTCTTAACCATCACCGAAGCCGCACCCGCACTTGAAAAGTCCGAGCCGTCAACCTCGAAGTGGAATTTCACCGCATCAGACATTTCCGTCCTCCGTCTTCGGCGCAAAACCGTTCAGATAAAGAATACCCGATGCCTCAAAAGCACGCTTATCGCTTTTCATAACAACGATACCGCACTCTCTTGCAAGCTCAAGCATCTCCTCGGTCGGAGTCTTGCTTCTTACGAAAACGACGCAAAGCATATCCATCATGTTCGCAGTGCGAATGACCTGCGGATTAATGAGTCCCGTAATGAGCACGCCCTGATCTTTAACATAAGCGAGCACGTCACTCATCATATCGCTGCAGCAAGCGGAAGTTACCTCGTTTTCAAGACTCTCCTCGCAAGCCAAAACCTCGGCACCGAGAAGGTCTCTTATCTCTTTGATCTTCATACGTTTTTCTCCTAACGGGTTTTACCGTTTCAGAATTAATTACTGATATTTAGCGATGATGCCGGGGATATCGTCAACAACGAGTCTGCCGTAAACCTCATCATTAACGGTAAGTACGGGAGCAAGACCGCAAGCACCAATACAACGGGTTGCGTCGAGCGAATACTTTCCGTCAGCGCTGGTTTCGCCTGCCTGGATACCGATGATCTCAGAGATCTTGTCGATAAGAGCACCTGCGCCCTTAACGTAACAAGCTGTTCCGAGACAAACCGCAATGGAAACGTCACCCTTGGGATTAAGGGAAAACTGAGAGTAGAACGACGCAACGCCGTAAACCTCTTCCATCGGCATCTCGAGACCTGCCGCGATGTGCTTAACAACCTCGGTCGGCAGATAACCGTAAATTTCCTGTGCGCCCTGAAGCACGGGCATGAGCGCGCCCTTTGTTCCCTTGTATTCAGCAATAAGCTTATCAAGCTTTGCTTCCATCTCGGGAGTGCCCTTGAATGCTACTGTGGTCAATTTTTTCTTCATGTGCAGTGCCTATCCTCCTTAAAGGAATTTAATTTTATTCAGACATATGGCAACCTGTTTTAAAAGATTGTTATTTTTGTAACAATCCATAAACAGACTCCGCCATAATGCTTACTATAATATTATACTACATATTTCTTCAAAAGTCTATAGTTTTCGAAAATATTTTTGATTTTTTCAGGATATATTTTTGGAAAGAAAGGTTATGTTTTTTTATATGTCCTGTTCGGGGTAAATATTCCCTTCAAACGGCATATAAAAAGAGACCACGGTAGAGTGCCGCAGTCCCATTTTGTCAGACTTCTTCCTTCGTATAATACTGATTGCCGTAAAGCGTGATATACTCTTTTCTTGCTTCAAGGTCATCACCAAGCAGCGTCTCAAAAATTCTCGCAGTTTCCTCGGCATCGGCTTCGTTAACCTTGATAAGACGTCTCGTTTCGGGATTCATGGTCGTCTGCCACATCATGTCAGGCTCGTTTTCACCAAGTCCCTTTGATCTTTGAAGCGTGTACTTCTGTGTGCCAAGCTCCTTGAGAATATCCTGTTTTTCCTGCTCGTTATAAGCAAACTTTATTGTCTCCGAGCCCTTGTCCTTATAGGTTATCTCAAAAAGCGGTGACTCGGCGATGTGTATCTTTCCCTTCTTGATAAGCGTCGGGAGCAGGCGGTAAAACATCGTCAATATAAGCGTGCGAATCTGATAACCGTCCTCGTCGGCATCGGTACAGATGATGATTTTCGACCAACGGAGCGCATCGTAATCAAACGAAGCAATATCTCCCTTGACCTTACCGCTTATCTCAACTCCGCAGCCTATAACCTTAAGAAGATTTACGATGACTTCACTCTTGAAAATCTTATCGTAACCGCTCTTTAAGCAGTTGAGCGTCTTACCCCTGACAGCAATGATCGCCTGAAATTCCGCGTCACGTCCGAGTTTACAGGAAGTAAGCGCAGAATCTCCCTCAACGATATACAATTCACGGCGTTCCGGATCCTTTGAACGGCATCCGACAAATTTATCGATACGGTTTGCAATATCGATCTTGCCAGTCAGCTGCTTCTTTATATCAAGACGTGTCGTTTCCGCCTTTTCGCGTGAACGCTTATTTATGAGAATCTGATTTGTCATACGCTCGGCTTCGGTCGGATTTTCGGCAAAATAAACTTCAAGA
>JAZNFB010000271.1:0-2517 GCA_045588895.1 Candidatus Flemingiibacterium sp. | reverse complement strand
CTTATAAAATCTTATACCGTGAATAGTGGTGTAATCGTCAAAATTACTTTCGGAAAACATCTCATCAATCGCCTTACGGACCTTGGTATAGTTTTTATACGTTGTATCTGCATCTACGGAAGCATACGTGCCTATATATTTATTCGCAGAAGCCCCAGGAGCAAACGCTCCGCCTGCAACGGAGTTATAGCTGTCCTTAATCTGAACAAACTGTCCGCTGCTGTTAAGACCCAATAATATAAGGTTGCTCTTTATATTTTCGTACACCGTAGCGCCTGTGGTAGAGGCGTTGGATTTATTGAAAGATTTATATAATCCATCAATCTGATAAATTCGAGCGCGTATCGCAGAGGTTGAAGTTGATGTTCCGGTATTAACTGCAATATACCCTGTATTTTTGCTATCCACAAGTTCGCTTGTATTGCTGGAATAATATTCTGTTGTCAGAGTCCCAGAAACACCGTTGGAACTTGTGTAATTGGCTATTGGGGTCTTGAACATGGTGGTAGTATCAACATTTAACGGAAGTACCGTTCCGCCCATAATATAGTTGGTTTTTGGATATATGTAATCCGGCGGAGAATAACCCGGAGAATTATACCCCATCCATATGTTTAAATTGTAGTTTGTGTTATTGGACGGGAAAGCATAAGAGGTGTTTCTTGCTTGCATATTTAAGGCGGATATATAAGTGAGTCTTTTGTTGAGGTCAAGCATGCTGATGCTGCCGCCCCAGCCGCTGCTTCCGCTTGTGGTATCCTCATACTGTGAATCGACCTTGGGCATATCGTCCCAAACTATTCTGGCGTCCTTTTCACCGAGCAGCGAATAATTGCTTGTGCAGACTGCACCGTCAACGACCGATATTATTCCGTTGTAAACACCTACGTTCCTTACCATAGCGTTTACGTATCCGCAGATTATACCGACCTTTGCCTCGTTTACGTGTGTAGTTACCTCAACCGTATCAAGAATAAAGTTCTCAATTATTGCCTCGCCGCCTATCGCGCCGAAAAGTCCTACGTATTTACTCGAATAATCTCCTGCGCCGTCGGGCTGCTCCTTCCAGTCAGCCTTTCTGGTTGAAACCCAAAGGTTTTTTATAACGGAGCCGCAACCGTTAAAATATCCTTCAAATGGCTGTTCCTTCGTGCCTATCGGCGGAATGGCTCCCGTTTTGTGCTCGCTGTCGGAACCGTAAATCATTCCCGCCATATCGATTGTTACGGGGTTTCCCTCAAGATCGCTTACCTGAAAATAAAACTTCTTGCCGGTAAATGCTCCTTGATTCTGAAGCCATGAAAGGTTATAAAGGTGCTTAGGTGTCATCACGATATATGGGGCAGACTCCGTGCCGTCGCCGCCTGCGAAGTATGAAACTATACTTGACGCCTCAAATTCGCCCTCGGTATGAGCTTCTATAACACTTGCGAACCATGCAACAGAGGTAGTTATCAGGGACAAAATCAAAAGCGCCGACAAGACAATACTTGATATAAATCTTTTAGCAGTCATTTTTCCCCTCCTCTTTATTTATTCGTAAACGTGGAATTCTATATCGTCGGAATAGATCACTTCGCTTTGGTCGGGATGATTTGCCATTATCTGCTCGCCGATGTAATTAAGAAGCGTTCTGTTGTACTCTATTATAAAATAAAATTTTGTTTCTCCAACCGGAACGTCCGCGCGCACAAGGTCTATACTGTCCGTCTTCACCGGAGTGCCTTGGCTCAAATCGACAAAGCTGTACGACGGTGTACCCCTTACTGCAATTGTTCCTTCGGAACTCAACGTTGCCGGAGATATTGATATACAGTTGCTTACCCGGTTATCGTTTTCACCTATTTGTTCAAGTCCGGACGCAGTATTGATTTCTATCAAAAGGTTCTGTGTCGCCTCGTGAGCATCAATGTTTATAACAATGAGAAGAGCCTTTTTGTAAGCGTCGTAGGATATATTGTTCGGGTCATCGGTAGGTATCTTAAACCTTTCCGTATCGAAGGAAACGGTGTAAGCATCAGAATTAATATCGGTTATCGGGTAACTGTGGAGCGTAGCTACCACGGAGGTGTCGCGATTAACGTTTATCTTAAATCCGAGTGCATCAACGTCACGGTTGTCTGCAAACCACGCCACGCTTCCGTTCAGTATCATCATACCGAAAATAGCAAGGATGAGGACGAGCGATACCAAAATTAATCCGAGCTTTGCGTTTAACTGTTTTTTCAAGCTGCTCTCCTCTCCTTTGCTTCATTATTTAACGAGTGATTTATACTTGATCGAGGTATTTGTTTTTATGAAGACCTTGAATTCCTCGACCGCTATGGCCTTGGCGTAATAATATCCTTGAACAACGTCGCAGCCCATATCGACAACCTTATCGAACAGCTCCTTCGTTTCTACACCCTCCTGTACTACGGTCATTCCCATAGACTTTGCGAGATCTATTACGGTGGCAAGAAGCTTATCGTCACGGCTGACGTCAATTCCGCGCTTCATAAATACGCTGTCGAGCTT
>JAZNFB010000270.1:0-4813 GCA_045588895.1 Candidatus Flemingiibacterium sp. | reverse complement strand
CTTACAATGTCGGATTTTTCGGTAAGCTGGGTGTAACTTTGGTTTGCCGCGTCTTCAACTGTTTCCATTGCGGTTTTTTTCTCGCCGCAGGAAGCGAATGTAAGGGCGGTCAAGCCTGCGAGTGCTAAGCTTGAAATTCGGGTTAAAAGGTTGATTTTTGCCATGATTGTTACTCACTTTCTTTTGATATTTAATAATGTGTCTTTGTAAAATTTTGCAAATGATTCTGCGGTTTTGGTTTGAGCCTCGATTTCTCGGCGTTTTACCGTGAGCGGAGGGTTAGCGAAAAAGATTAGGGTATCGAAGAAGGTGTAAAATTCGTTAGGATCGTGACCGACGTAAATGACGGTTTTTCCTTCGCGTTTCCATTCTTCAATGATACCGATAAGCTCGTCACGGAATGTGATATCGAGCGCGGCGCACGGTTCGTCAAGCAGTATGATCTGCGGATCGCCAATGAGAGCACAAGCAATGCTGACCTGCTTTTTCATTCCGCCCGAAAGACGTGCGACCCTTTTGTTCATATATTCACTGACCGAAAAGGGGAGTGTTTCCGGCACACTGCTTTTTGAGAGCTTTGCGAAAAAACGCAGATTTTCTTCGACTGTGGCATCCTCTAAAAGTGCGCTTCCTTGCGGAATATATCCGATTTTACCGTTTGCATGAACGATACCGGATGAGCTTTTGAGTGCACCCGAGATAATACCGAGTGCGGTTGATTTACCCGAGCCGTTTGGTCCCGCAAAAACCAAACATTCGCCGTCTTCGGCAGAGAAGCGGAGCGATTTTAATATCTCGCTTTTGCCGTATGAAAACGATATGCCGTCAGACCTTATCATTTTATGCTGTCAGTTCACCACCTAACAATATATCGTTACTATACACATATTTTATCACATTACAACGCAAATGTCAAGAGAATGAACTACTTTTGGTAACTCTTACATAAACGTGATTAATCGTATCACATAATATGGGATTATGTTGACAAACGCCGAAAAATATGGTAATATATCAATGTAGTTTTTGACTTTTCAGCATTTTGGAGGTACTTAATGAAGTGTTCTGTGTGCGGACGCGAAAATATAGGCGGAGCACGTTTTTGCGAAACCTGCGGCTCTCCGCTTCCGAAGTCGTCGGTTACTGTTGCGGTTGAAGCGGATAACGAATATGATGTGGGCGAGATTAAAACGAAATATACAAAGGATGCGCTCTTAAAGCACGCACCAATTGTATTTTTTGTTATTCAGATTTTCTGTTTCTTCTCAACCATGCTGATGCTTATGGATTGGAGTATAAATCAGGGCATTGGACATTACTTTGAATTTTTTGCCGATTCGTTTAATGTCTTCAATTTCGGCTATCTTGCATTGGGCGTTTTGATTTTTGTTTTTATGAAGAAACGCAAGCTTGTCGGTGTGCTTGTCATGTCGATTGTGAATTTGTTCATTTATATTCCGCTGTGGCTGATCTACATGAGAGATGTTTTATCTGAGTTGGACAGCGGTTTTTTGGGAAAACTGATATCGGAATATTATCTTGCGAATATTATTCCTGCTTTTGTGAATATCCTTGTGATTGTGTTCACTGTGCTTGTTATGAAAAATTCTGATAAACCGTGGATGAAATACAGAAAGGCGTATGCCGTTATTCCTGCGGCTATATTGCTTATCTGCAGGCTATGCGAAATTTTGACGAATCCGAGCGGAAACATCGGCAGCATTTTTGCTTTCTTCCCGGAATTTCTTGAGGTGATCGGCGTTTTCGTTTTAACCTATTGGATCGCCGGTCACAATACGGTTACGACCTTTTATGCGCCCTGGTATTCGCGCCCCAAGAAAATGTACGGACATGAATATATGTCATCCTATGTTTGCCGTCTGCGCGACAGAGTTATTATTTCGGCAAGATTCGGAACATTCCTTGCGGCGGTTATTTTGGTGACGCTCTCGCTTTTTGTCCAGCTTGCAGCCATTAACGACGGCTTGCGGATTTTTCGTGCTTTGGATGGACTTTCCGAACTATTAGATTTCGATGCCCTCAAATATTTGGGTTATACAATTGAATTGGTACTCGAAACCTCTGAAATTGAAATTGCGCCGCTGAAGTTTCTTATGCTCATACCGACAGTTCTGACCGTTATCGGCTTATGGCTCATATACGGCTCTGCGAGAACACGTAGCTATGATTTGTCCGTGGCGGTGGTCGGGTGCAAAATGGTGAAGGTTGTTGAGATAGTCGTTTGCGTTATAAAGAGTCTTTTCTTTGCAGCTATTTGGTTTAAGGCTTTGGATCTCAGCTCGAACGGATATTTCTCAGATTCTATTGAAAGGTATTGCGGCATTGCGGCACTGGTTGCGGTTTTGGTAATTATACTGTGCATAGTGAAGTGCGTGGCGATATGTAAAGCACTGGATACTGCCATTGACGCGGCAAAAGAGGAGTATGTGAGAGATCAGTCGCGCTTTATAGTGGTTGTTTGCGTGATTAACGGTATTGTTGGTGCTCTGATGTCAGGCTTTGATTTTGTCGGCATTTTAAACGGTACGGCATCCATTCTCTTTGCGATGACGGCGTCGCTGTTCCTTAATTCCGTGGTGATAAATGATCTATCGGATGAAGATTACATATAAATAAAATTAATTCTCAAGGTAAGCGTTACAAATATGCAGCGGTTACTTTGAGAATTTTCTTTGTTCGGCTGAGTTTTTTTTAAAAACCCCTTGACAGATGCGGCGAAATGTGGTATCATATATCTGTTGTTTAGGGGTATAGTTCAGTTGGTAGAACACCAGTCTCCAAAACTGGGTGTCGTGGGTTCGAGTCCTTCTGCCCCTGCCAAAGAGAAAAGTCGCACGCATAACGGGGCGGCTTTTTTCTATTATTCATGCTTAATTATTCATTAACGGCGCGACTTTTCTAATGAAAAATGAAGAATGAATGATGAATAATGAAACACTCTTTTGTCCTGATGATTGACAAGAGAGTGCTCTTTTTTATATTTGTTTCACATCTGCCAAAGCTCGGTGCGGCTGGTTGAAACGGCACTGGCTCCGCTTTCAAGTGCGTCCTCGATGTCACGCCTTGATTCAATCAGACCGCCGGCGATGATCGGGATATTGACCTTCTCACGAAGCGATTTTATTATACGCGGAATTATGCCCGGCATTATTTCGATCATGTCTGCCTTGGAGGCCTTCAGCGATTCGAGCGTTGTTGCCACTGAATGTGAGTCCACGATGAAAAAACGCTGCACTGTGAAAATCCCGTGCTCACGTGCTGTTTTGATGATGCTTGTGCGTGTGCTGATTATGCCGTCAACGCCAAGCTTTTTTAAGAAAACGACACCGCTCTCATCCTTGCCGATTCCCGAGGCTAAATCTATATGAACAAAATACTCTTTCCCGACGGCGTGCACTGCGTCGAGGCGTTTGGTTATGCTGTTTATATCGGGTGAGAGATCGAAAACGAGCCTTGGTCCGCTTGTTCCGAGGCTTGCAAAATCCTTATCAGCGCGCAGTGCGGCGATGACGCTTCCCTTATCCATTATCTTAATTCCTTTCCTGCGTTGCGACGATATCGCTTCCGTATACATCTTTGATTATAACATCTCCGATGTGAATTGGCAAGTGGACAAGCGAATTATTTATAATTTTGACACAATCAAATATTTTTTCCTTTGGTATCGGTCTGCTCGTTTTTACTGCCACAAGTCCTCCGTCGTCGCATTTCACGGTTGATGTTACAGTGCGCATCGGTGAGATACATTCGGTTATGGCATATTCCTTGCCGCGAGGACAGGTGTTTCCCTCAACCGAGGTGACATTTTTGCCGTCGATCGTGGCTTCAAGTGTACAGCCGAGAGGGCAGACGATACAAGTGAGAGTTCGTTTCATCAGGCTTCCTCCAATACGAATTTCAGTGCTTTTGCGCCGGCGAAAATTTCACTTTTCAGCGTTACAGCTTCCATTTCACCGGGAGCAACCTTTTGTTTCTTCTTTGAGAATATAAGCTTCTCGCCGTCGTATACATTTATTTTTACATTACGGTAAACGTCCGCGACACGGAAATATACGGTTATATCCTTTGCTTCGGTTATGCGCTGCGGAACGGTGTAGCGTATTTTACCGTCGGTTGTTATCGGGATATTTACGGTTTTATCAACCTTGCCGGCAATATAGGCAGCGGCACTTTTTCCTGCAATTTCGGCTTCGTCTGATACCTAGTCAACAAGATCATGAACGTGAAGCACATTTCCGCAGGCGCAGATTCCGTCGATTACGGTTTCTCTGTTCTGGTCAACTGCGGCACCGCCCGTTACGCTTGAAAGTGTTACATCAGCGGATTTTGACAGCTCGTTTTCGGGGATAAGTCCGCAGGAGAGCAAAAGCGTGTCGCAGGGGATGTATTCGCGCGTTTCGTTGATCGGGCGGCGGTTTTCGTCCACCTTGGCGATTGTTACACCCGTCAGACGCTCCTTACCGTGGATCTCAACGACGGTATGTGAGAGCTTCAGGGGGATACCGAAATCGTTAAGGCACTGCTCGATGTTTCTTGCAAGTCCGCCCGAATACGGCATAAGCTCGCAGACAGCCGCCACCTTTGCGCCTTCAAGCGTCATGCGTCTTGCCATAATGAGACCGATATCGCCCGAGCCGAGAATTACGACGTTTTTGCCCGGCATATAGCCTTTCATGTTTACAAGCTTTTGTGCCGTGCCTGCGCTGAACATGCCTGCCGGACGTGTACCTGCGATGTTGAGTGCGCCCTTTGCACGCTCACGACAGCCCATTGCGAGGATTATTGCCTTTGC
>JAZNFB010000269.1:0-13751 GCA_045588895.1 Candidatus Flemingiibacterium sp. | reverse complement strand
ATGTTCAGTGCATGAGACGCAACGCAGCGTGCGGAAACGTGGATAACGCAAGGGAGAAGCTCACCTGCGATCTTGTACATATTCGGGATCATGAGAAGCAGACCCTGCGAAGCTGTGTAAGTAGTGGTGAGCGCACCGGATGCGAGTGAACCGTGTACTGCACCTGCTGCACCTGCCTCAGACTGCATTTCAACGACCTTAACTGTATCACCCATAATGTTCTGAAGACCTGTCGCAGACCAAGTGTCGGTCACGTCAGCCATAACAGAAGAAGGAGTGATGGGGTAGATAGCGGCAACTTCCGTAAACGCATACGAAGCGTGAGCGGCAGCTGTGTTACCATCCATGGAAATTTTCTTTCTTGCCATGTTGGAATCCTCCTATGAAAAATAAAAATTTAGACATTTAATATGCGTTAATGATCCCATTAAGACATGAGAGCATGAAAAAAGGGAGGCAAATTAACGCGACAATAATATTATACCGCACTTTTTAAGAAATGTAAAGATAAAAAATGATAAAAGTTGTGAACAATTTCGGAATGTTTTTATATAAATAAGGAATAAAACATCAAAAACGGTCGTTTTTCAGTCATAATGTAAGATTTTCACTCAGCGTCCGTGCCAAATTCCTTTTCGATCTCCTCGCGGATACCCTTTATTTTATCTGGAGTGATCTTGCCCTTGGTTTTTTCGAAATAACCAACAGCGTTACGAGCCATGAGCAGTATCTGATTGTTAAGCGTACGTCCCTCGCTTTTTGCGACGAAATAAAGCTTTTCGAGTAAATCGTCCGCCATTCTGACGGGGATGTTTTTTTGGTTTTTCATGATATGTGTCCTTTCGGTTTTTTGTTTTTTATTTTTTATGGGGAGTGCTGTATTGCCCTCTCTCCACAGGAGAAGGCTTTATGTTAGTCGGAGCGCAAGGGAAGTCGCAACCTTTTCCACACCCCACTTGTGGAAAATGTGGACAATTCCGCATCAAAAATGACAGTAAAAAGCAGAGTTTTCCGCTGTTCCCACAGGGTTTTCCACAATTTGTGTGCAAAAAAATCACAATTTTTGACAGATTTTGTCGTTACCCGTCAGTTAAAATATTTGCGGTCGAGCGAGCGCAACTGTATCGCTTCCGCAATGTGCATCGCCGTGATGTCAGCACTTGAATCAAGGTCCGCAATCGTGCGCGCAACACGAAGTATACGGTCGTAACCGCGTGCCGATAGCTGCAGCTTGTCAAACGCCGCACGAAGAAGCTCTGTAGCCTGTTCATCAAGCTTGCAGAATGCCTCGAAATGGCGTGAAGTCATGTCTGCATTTTTATGTATCAGCGAAATTTCCGGGTCGGATGCGTGTGCCGCTTCACATCTCGCTCTTGCGAAAAGACGCGCACGTGTCACACGGTCGCGCACAGTGGCAGAACTTTCGCTCTTTCCCGGCTGTGACAATTGCTCAAACGAAAGCGATGTCACCTCAACCTGAATATCCATGCGGTCAAGCAGAGGACCGCTTATTTTCGATAAATAATCGCGTATCTCGTTACGGCTGCAGGTACACTCGCGCGTTGGATGACCGTAATATCCGCACTTGCAGGGGTTCATCGCGGCAACGAGCATGAATGAGCAGGGAAATGTGACCTTGCTTTGCGTACGAGTTATTGTAACCTTTCCGTCCTCGAGCGGCTGGCGGAGCGATTCTGTGACCGCTTTGTTAAATTCCGGCAGCTCATCAAGGAAAAGTACACCGTTATGAGCAAGTGATATTTCGCCCGGACGGGGATTTGAACCGCCGCCGACGAGACTCGGTGCTGACATGGTGTGATGAGGTGAACGAAACGGGCGTGCGGTTACGATTGAGATGCCGTCGCAGAGGTTGCCGACGATTGAATGAATCTTCGAGGTTTCGAGCGCTTCTTCAAAGGTGAGCGACGGAAGTATTGTCGGAATCCGCTTGGCAAGCATACTTTTTCCTGTTCCGGGCGGTCCGATCATGAGGAGATTGTGACCTCCGGCCGCGGCGATTTCCAGTGCACGTTTTATCTTTTCCTGACCTTTGACCTCGGAAAGATCGATGGGAAATTCAGTCACCTCGGCGGCAAATTTGCTGTGGTCAAACCGTGTTGGAGCTATGGCGGTTTTTTTGCAGAGATGCCTGCAGAGTGATAAAAGATCCTTAACGCCGTAAACATTCACGCCGTCAACAACCGATGCCTCATCCGCATTTTCCTCGGGGACAAAAACCTCTGTAAATCCGGCGTCTCTTGCGGCAAGCGTCATGCAAAGAACGCCCTTGACACCACGCAGAACACCGGTCATCGAAAGTTCACCGATGAAACAGCACTTTGAAAGATCAAGTGACCCGGGCAACTGACGGTTTGACTGCATGATACCGATGGTCATTGCGAGGTCAAACGACGAGCCTTCCTTTCTTCGGTCAGCGGGCGCAAGATTGACGGTTATTGCATTATCGGGAAAGGGCAGCCCGAGATTCTCAATTGCAGAGATCATGCGTTCTTTTGATTCTTTGATTGCCTGACCGGGCAGACCGATTATTTCAAAACGCGGCATTTTGTCCTGGGAATTGCACTCGACCGTAACGATAAAGCCGTCAACTCCGACGAGACCTGCAGAATAAACAATGGAGAGCATATTTTTTCCTTTCGGCGGTAAATTCACCGCGAACTTTTGTTCTGTTTATTATTTTACCACATCGAACATGAAATTTCAATATGTTTTGGAAAAATTTTTTTGGTGCTTGCAAATATCTTCAATAGGACACTCATCGCATTTCGGCGAGCGTGCCGTACAGATTTCACGTCCGAACATTACAAGACGGTGACAGAAATCAGCCTGCTTTTCGGGTTCAATAAGCGGCACAAGTATACGCTCAATCTTGACGGGATCTTTTAATTTTTCATCGTAAAGCCCGACTCTGCCGCAGATACGTATGCAGTGTGTGTCAGTGACAATTGCAGGCTTTTTGAAAATGTCACCGAGCAGGAGATTGGCGATTTTTCGTCCCACACCGGGGAATTTTAAAAGCTCGTCCATCGTGTCGGGAAGTTGCCCGGCGTAATCGTCACGCAGCATAATACAAGCGTCCTTTATATTTCTTGCCTTGGTTTTATAAAGACCGCACGGTCGAACAATTTCCTCAAGGCGTGAAAGCTCACAGTCGGCAACGGCTTCAAGCGTCGGATATACCGAAAACAGCTCGCGGCAGACAATATTGACACGTGCATCGGTACACTGTGCGGAAAGGCGTCCCATAATAAGTAACTTCCATGCCTCGCCTCCCGATTCGAGAGCACATTCGGCAACGGGGTATAAATTTTCAAGTCTTTGACAAAATTCGTGAGCGAGAGTGATTTTTTTCAAGTGGCGATGCTCCTTTTTATATTCTTGATTTTATTATATCAAACGCGCATGAAAATGTCAAGTGAAGCCGGGCGCGTAAACCTTCGGCGAATAAAATGTAAACTTTTGCAAATAGGTATTGAAAAGCGATAGGGAAGCCGTTACAATAATAATGTAAAAAAATATTAGGAAGGTCTTTATGAAAAAGTTTTTAAAGGAACAGTCATATAATATGGTCAAGCTGTTTCTGAATCAGATAGCGCTGACTGTTTTTGGGATGATACTTACTATCGCAACAAGTAAAAATGCTTCACTTTTGCTTGCGGCAAGCATATTTTCAATTCTTTTCTTTCTCACACTAAACTATTTTTTGTGTTGGGAGATCGGTGCAAAGGACAAGATTCGTGTTGATGCAGGTCGGCTTGAATCTATGCCGTCAAAGGGACTTATCATTTCGCTTGGCGCAAACATCCCGAATCTTTTGCTTGCGGTGATTATGGGAATCGGTATTATGACAAACACGGAGATTGGACACAGCATTAGCGCTTATTGTTATGCGATTGCATTTCTTCTCAACAGTATGTATGAGGGTGTTATCAAGTCGCTTGGACTTGTCGGTGCAAGCAACTGGTGGGTTTATATTCTCATAACGCTTCCGTCGTTATTCATTTGTTGGCTTGCATACCTGCTCGGCTCGAAGAACATCCGCATTCTCGGTTTGCTTGGCTTCAAGCCGAAAACAAATAAAAAGAAATGATACAAAAATTGGGTTGCCGATCAAAAGCAACCCTTTTTATATGCGTCAAACTAACCTCAGCCGCAAAGCGGCGTTTCAGCGGCAAAAGAAACAATGAAGCCACTGAGCCGCCGACGAAGCTGGCGGCGGACGAACGGTCACTGCTGACAAAGCGAATTGGAGCGTTAGCGACTGAGCGCAAGTCGAGCGCAGCCAAGGAGGTGCAAAGGGGAGTTTGAGGGGAATAGGAACCTGCGGCGGAGCTGGTTCCTGCACCCCTCATGTCTTACGCAAAGTTCGAAGCGGCGCACTTCGAAAAAAGCTTTCTTCGTTTTTGAAACGAAAAAGTAACTTTTATCCTCGTAATGCAAAGATACATTAAATCTCTTTGTGCTGCGCTTCGAAGTTCGTATCATACGAGAGGGACGACAACCAACGCTGCGCGATGTTTTTCTTCCCTCTCGAGCTCTCCCTCTTTCCTTTGCCGGCGCCCGATTTGCGCTCAGTTCGCCTGCGGCTCACAATTCGCTTTGATACTGTAATCGTTTGTCCGCCGCCAACTGCGTCGGCGGCTCAGTGGCTTCATTGTTTCTTTTGCCGCTGAAACGCCGCTGACGCGGCTGAAGTTAGTTTTGGGTGGGAATACGAAAAGGGACTACCTTTTTTGATAGCCCCTTGCTTTTTTATTTTTTTCGCTTGCTGCGGTTGAACGATACATACGCCAGCACAGCGATGTATCCAACAAAACCAATCACCGCAATCGTTGCGATTACCTTGAACGGTCGCGTTTGTGTCACGCCTTTAATAAGGTCGAGCACGTACAGAATGTTATCCCTGTTTACGCTGTTTCGTGTCACAAGATCGTATGTTCCAACGCTCATGCCGTTATATGAGACCGTCACACGTCCGCCAACCTCTCCTTCACTGACAGGTGCGGTGAAATAATCCTTTGTCAGCGTCCATTCGAGTCCGATTTCCGAGTCAACGTCGGTTCCCACAGGCAGGTAAAGCTCTGCGTTCTGTGAGGGAAAGAGCGTTACATAGTCCGTTTTGCCCGAAAGCTTTACGGGAATTTCACATATCATATCTGAGGTCGAAAGCACGGTTTTATACTCATAAGCGTAAAGTCCCCATCTTATCAGCTTTGCCGCTTCGGTGTATGAGTATATGTAATTATCGTCACGTGTCGCGCCCATTGTTACAAAGACATAGGTGAGACCGTTATATGATGCGGTTGTTGCAAGACAGTATCCGCCCTCGCTTGTGTAGCCTGCGTTGAGACCGCGCGGAGTGTTCCATTTGTACAGATATTCGGTGATTGTTGAGAAAAAGTGATTTTTATTGTGAAGTGTACGCTCGCCTGTCTTGTTCGTTTCGGCAAAACGGTGGACTGACGCTGTTGACATCTCCGTTATAGGCGAGACCTTGTATGCGCAGGCGGCAATGATGGCTGTGTCGCGTGCGGTTGTGACCATTCCCCCGTCATGCAGACCTGTTGGATTTGTATAATGGGTATTGACTGCGCCGAGCTCTTGTGCCTTTTCATTCATGAGCGAAACAAAATCCTCAATGCTTCCGGCGAGCGTATAAGCGAGGACATTCGCGGCGTCGTTAGCGTTACCGCAGAGCAGCGCGTACAAAAGCTCTCTTGCACTCATTACCTCATCCGGCTTTAATGCAATATTGTTTCCGCTGATTTTTTTTAGTGCGTCGGCAGGAACGGTTATTTCACGCTCAAGGTCACCGCCAAGCAGATCTATGGCGACAATTGCCGTCATCAGCTTGACCGTTGAGGCAGGGTATATGATCTTGTCGGCGTTGAGATCGTAAATATAGCGATCGTTTTCAATGTTATAAACCACTGCCGCTCCCACGTTAACGAGCGTCGGTTTCTCAAGGATGGGCTCATCGTCCTCTGCGAGGGTTGGAGGCCGTTCCGGCTCGGGCGCGGTTGTTTCCTCGGGGACGGTTGTTTCATCTGCTGTGACGGTGAGCGCTAACGGAAATATGCAGGCAAGCGCAAGGAGCAGGCTTATGATACGTTTTTTCATCATTTTTTAAAATATTCCCTCGTTTTCCTGATATCGTTTCTGATACCCTCGCGCAGTGCTTCGACCGAGTCGAACTTTATTTCACCGCGCAGGCGTTTATAAAATGAAACCTTTACTACCTCTCCGTAAACACAGCCGTCGTAATCGATGATATGAGTTTCGCAGTTGATGTTATCTGTCGATTCAACTGTTGGACGGAAGCCCACGTTAGCGGCACCCATGTAGGTCTTGCCCGATATTTCAACTGTACAGGCATATATACCGTTCAACGGGATAATATGACCGCTCGGAAAATTCTGATTGATGGTCGGGATTCCGATGGTACGTCCGAGATGCTTGCCATGTGCGACAGGTACGCTTATCGAAAACGGATGACCGAGCATTTGAGTTGCATTTTCCATCTCTCCCGATTCAACAAGCTCACGTACCGCGCTTGAGCTGACGAGCGTGTTATTAACGTAGACAGGTTCAACAATGATACAGTCCCTCGGCGACATGAGTCGAGAGAGCGTTATTGCGTCCCCGACACCACCTTTGCCGAAGCGGAAATTGAAACCGCAGACAGCCGCTGCAGCGTTACATTCCCCGATGAGTATTTCTGAAACGAACTTCTCCGGTGACATTCCTCTGACGCTTTCAAAATCGGCAAGGAAAGCATAATCGACACCGAGCTCACGGATAAGAGCGAGCTTTTCGGCTTCACTTGTCAGCGTGAGTGAATCGGGCTTATTGGGAAGTGACGCTCCGTTTGCGGCGAATGTCCACACAGCGGATTTTATGTTATGCTCGTGTGCATAGCTGACGGCTTTTTTTATAAGCTCGGCATGACCCTTATGAACTCCGTCGAAGTTTCCGAGAGCGACAGAGAAAGGAGAGCAGCATTTGCCCTCCTCTTTTCTCATTGTTTGAAGATCAATAATTTTCATAAGAATCACAGACCGAGGTAATTTCTTACCAGCGAGTTGAGCAGCTCATCGCGGTCGATACGGCGGATAAGACTGCGTGCGTTCTTATAGTTTGTGATATACGTGGGATCCTCCGAAAGAATATAGCCGACAAGCTGATTTATCGGGTTATAGCCTTTTTCGCGAAGAGCTTCATATATGGTGATGAGGGTGCGTCTTGTTTCGTCCTCTTTCTCCTCGGGGACGGTGAAGGTTATAGTCTGGCTTCTGTCGGGCATAACCTGCGACTCCCTGTCAGCGGTTTGCATCGGCATGGGTATCATTCCTTTCCTTGGATCGAGCCAATAATTCATTGTGCTTATATGATACAACATTTCTTTGCTTTTTTCAAGAGTTTTTTTACTTTTGTAAGATAAATGTAATGTTTTTGAGGTGGAATGTTACAGAAATATGCCGCGCAGCCGGTGTCCGCCTCTCTCGAATTACGCGAAGCTCGAAGCACCGCACTTTGCTTGCCGTTTCTCCCGGAGGGCGAGACTTTACCCTTTTCGCTTTTTGCCGCGAGAAGGCTCTGACACTACCTTGCGCTTTTTTGAAGTGTCACGGCGATCATCACGCCTTGAGCGGTTACCAACATTCTGTCCGCCGCGTTCAGGCTTGACAAGACACCCCTCTCCGTAACCGATCAAGTCCTCGCGTCCGCATTTTTTAAGCGCACGTCTGACAATGGCGGCATTTTCGGGACGGCTTGACTGTAACAGTGCACGCTGCATCTGCTTTTCTTCGTGATCGCGTACACAGTAAACATTCTTCATCGTAAGCGGATCTATGCCCGTATAGTACATAACCGTCGAGGCTGTTCCGGGCGTTGGATAGAAGTCCTGTACCTGCTCGGGCGCATAACCCCATTTTTTGAGATAAAGCGCTAACTCAACGGCATCCTCAAGGCGGCTTCCCGGATGACTCGACATCAGGTACGGAACGAGATATTGCTCCTTGCCGAAGCTTTTCGTGAGTTCAAAGTAACGCTTCTTAAACGCTTCAAACGTCTCAACGGCAGGCTTGCCCATACAGCCGAGCACGTGTGCCGAGCAGTGTTCAGGCGCGACCTTCAACTGTCCGCTGACGTGATCGTGAACAAGCTTTTTGAAGAAGGCTTGGTTTTTGTCTGCGAGAACATAATCAAAGCGTATACCCGAGCGGATGAATACCTTTTTAACCTTCGGCAGTCTTTCCACCTGACGAAGAAGCTCGATATACTCGCTGTGGTCGGCAATAAGATTCGGACAGGGCTTCGGCGCGAGACATTTTCGGTCCACACAAACGCCTGATTTTAACTGTTTTTTGCAGGCACTGTAACGGAAGTTTGCCGTCGGACCGCCGATATCGTGAATGTAACCCTTGAAATTCGGAGATTCTGTAATCTTTTTCGCCTCGGTTACGACCGATTCAATGGAGCGTGAACGCACGGTTCTGCCCTGATGAAAGGCGAGCGCACAGAAATTGCATCCGCCAAAACAGCCTCGGTTATGGGTTATCGACATTTCAACCTCGGTTATGGCAGGAACTCCGCCGACGCTCTCGTATGACGGATGATAGCGCCTTGTGTACGGCAGAGCGTAAACTGCGTCAAGCTCGTCACGCTCAAGCGGCGGCATAGGCGGATTCTGAACGAGCTGCTTGTTATCGTAATATTCAACAAGTGCCTTGCCGCTTATCGAATCCGTGTTGCGGTACTGTACTCCGAAAGCCTCGGCATAGCGGCGCTTATCTGTTTTGATATCGTTATAATCCCAGCTTTCGGCAATGTCATAGTGCACGGTATCGCCCTTTGCGGCGGCATAGACCGTACCTCTCACGTCACGAATCTTTTTGATCGGAACGCCTTTATCGAGCAGTGACGCTATACGGCGCAGGATATTTTCGCCCATTCCGTAAGTGAGTATATCGGCACGGGAATCAATCAGCACAGAGCGGCGCACTTTGTTGTCCCAATAATCGTAATGAGCCATACGGCGCAGAGAAGCTTCAAGTCCGCCGAGGATTATCGGAACGTCACCGTAAGCTTCACGGATGCGGTTGCAGTAAACGATGCAGGCACGGTCAGGGCGCAGTCCCATTTTGCCGCCGGGAGAATAATAATCGTAAGAGCGGCGCTTTTTTGATGCGGTGTAATGAGCGACCATGGAGTCGATATTTCCTGCTGTGACGAGGAAGCCGAGACGAGGACGCCCATACTCCCGAAAGGCATCGCAGGATTTATAATCGGGCTGGGAGAGTATTGCAACACGAAAGCCCTCTGCTTCGAGTACACGTGATATTATGGCAACGCCAAAGCTTGGGTGATCGACATAAGCGTCACCCGTTACGTATACAAAATCGGGACGGTCCCAACCGCAAGCGTCCATTTCAGTGCGGTTTAAAGGTAAAAAATCGGTGTTCATAGTTTATTATACCCGTAATTTTATGAATAGTACATATAGTATATCACAAAATCACGGGTTAGTCAAATATTGTTTTTAAAATGCATACTAAAGTCTGATTTCGGGCGGCGTGCGGTGTGTTCAGCCGATTGCCCTCATCCGGAAGTTGCCCTCATCCGTCTCGCTACGCTCGCCACCTTACCCCCGAGGGAAGGCTTAAAGTTAGTCAGAGCACAAGTGCGACGTGCTTTGGTGAAACGATGCTCACTTGCTCGGGCAACAAAAAGCCGCCCATTTTTGAGAACGGACGGCTCTTTAAATCAAATATCAGTTTTTCGAATTTCGGAAAAAAGTTATACAGCGGGGGTATACGGTTGGTTGGGAGCTGCATAGTTGTTAGCAAACGGCGCTGCAGGAGTCTTGAGACTCTGGTATGCATTTGCCATGGTTGCGTTTATATAAGGAGTGATCCAGATATATGCAATACCAAATGTGATACCGCCAAGCAGATGCCAGCCGATGAACGATAAACCGAGAACGAACAGATCCATCTTGTGACCGTTTGTCATAGCCTTGGATTCGTTGATACATTCCAGTGCAGGCTTGCCCTTGTTTTCAGCTAAAATGTATGTAGACATTGAGTAAGCATAGCTTTTAACAATACCGGGGATAACGAATAAAAGCGACCAAAGGAATGTGAACAAACCAACAAGGAATGACACCTTGAATGCGCTCCAGAAATCATCAAATCCACAGAAAGAATCGCTCGCCGAGGGTTTGCCACCGTTAATAACCATAAGGTAAACGCGAACTGTACTCAGTGCGAATGCCGGTGTGATAATGATTATTCCGATGAGCGAACCGACAATCGGAATAAAGCTCAACACAACGCTTGCTATGCCTGAAATTAATCCGATAATCAAGCTGATCAGAAAAAGAATACCAATTTTACCTTTAATTTGTGATTTCGCTGCTGTTTTTAATGCCAATCTGTTCATAAATGTGACTCTCCTTTGAAAGTAAATATTGGGATATACCCACAGTAAGTATATCATATCATTTATAGTATGTCAACACTTTACAACAATTTTTGGCCAAATTCTACACACTATACAAAACTATGTCGAAATATCGACGAATTTGTCCAAATAAATTTAGTGATTTTCAAAACAGCGTGATTTTCCCCTCAAAGGCACAAAGCTTCTGACGGGGTAACTTTTTTTCTGTGATTTGAAAACATTTTGAAATATTCCTTAAAAGCTCTTGATATTACGAAAAAATCATGATATACTATAAAATAGGTAAGTATGCTTATGCACAAAAACAGATTTTGACGGGAGGCGGCTGTATGCAGATTAAAATCGACCGTGACCTTGCCGGCATCACCGTTAAAGAACTGCTTTCAAAATATAACATTTCACACAGCCTTGCCGCAAGACTGAAGCGTCTTCCCGATGGCATTACCGTGGGCGGCGAGCATGTTACCGTCAGGCGAATCCTTAAGGAGGGTGACATTCTATCTCTTGCAACCGAGGATCTGCCGCAAGACGAAAACGAATTTCTCGTGCCAACCGAAATGCCGCTTGATATCATTTTTGAGGATGATGACCTTCTCGCCGTCAACAAGCCGCCCGATATGGCAACACATCCATCCATAGGTCACTTTGAGGATACTCTTGCAAACGGGCTTGCATACTATTTTGCCGCACAAGGGAAACCATTCGTTTTTCGTGCCGTGAACCGGCTTGACAGGGACACAAGCGGAGTTGTTTTGATTGCCAAAAACCGGCTCTCTGCCGCACGTCTTTCCGCCCTTATGCAAAAGGGACGTATACGAAAAAGCTACATCGCCGTGCTGAACGGTAAGCTTCCCGATAAAAGCGGAAAAATTGACACTTACATCCGACGCAAGGGCGAGAGCATTATACTTCGGGAGGTCTGCGATGACTCGGCGGACGGCGCAAAGAGGGCGCTAACCGTTTACGAAACGCTGTTTTCATCCGATAATGCGTCGGTTGTCCGTGCCGAGCCGATAACGGGACGTACACATCAGCTCCGTGTGCATTTTTCACATCTCGGTGCGCCTATTGCCGGAGATGCGTTTTACGGCACTGCCGAGACTGCTCCGACTGTGCTTGATGCCGGGATTTCACGACAGGCGCTTCATGCCGCCACGCTGAAAATCGATTTCGGGGAACGTGTACTCAAGCTTGAAGCCGCACTTCCGCCCGACATGGTGCGCTTATGTAACATTTTAAAAGGAGAAAAAATTGGGTAAAATCAAGGATTTTCTGAAAAAATACTGCCCACGCTTTGCGAGAGTGCTTTTTCTCATTGCGATTTTTGCGGCAGTTCTTCACATAATCAGTGCTTTTTCGGCGCCGTTTGCTGATTTTATGAACCGTTACCCCGGTGCTTTTGTCCGAGGTGTGTTCACCACGGTGTCAAACATTTTTCCGTTCTCGCTGACTGAAACGCTGATACTTTTTATTCCCGTGTTGTTTGTTGCGCTTCTGATATACGGAACAAAGGCGGCCGGACGCTCGTTTCTTCACGGAGTGCGCTGTATCTTTTCGCTTTTGTCTGCATTGACGCTTCTCTACAGCGTTTACGTTTTTTCGGCGGCATTTTCCTATAATACAACACCGCTTGCCGAGAAATTGGGATTTACGGATACTGCCGTAAGTGCTGACGGGCTTAAAACAGCGGCGCAGTACATGGTTGGTAAGATGAACGACGAGCTTGACGAGGTGGATTTCAAGTATAAAGGCGGCTCATATATGCCGTACACTGTTTCCGAAATGAACGATCTGTTGATGGATGCCTTTGACAAGGTTTGCGAAAAATACAGCTTTGTCTCCCGTCTTCATTCACGCATAAAGCCGATAGCACTTTCCGAGCCGCTGACCTACACACACATTTCCGGGCTTTACAGCTATTACACGGGTGAAGCGAATCTGAATGTCAATTTCCCCGATTACACTCTCCCGTTTACTGCGGCGCACGAGCTTGCACATCAGCGCGGAATTATAAGGGAGGATGAGGCGAATTTCATGGCATTTCTTGTTTGCTCCGAGGCAGACGATGCCTACATCCGTTACAGCGGATATCTTGGGATGTATGAATATCTCAACGATGCGCTTTACAACACCGATTACGGCTATTTTGCCGACGTTTATACGACTCTTGATTCAAGGGTGCTTGCCGAAATGAAAGAGTTCAACCGCTTCTTTGAAAAATATCAGGACAGCATGGCGGCAAGCATCAGCTCGGCTGTCAACGACACCTATCTTAAATTGCAGGGTGTCAGCGAGGGCGAGAAAAGTTACGGCTTGGCGGTTGAGCTTGCTGTGGCTTATGTTGCGGAGCTTGAGGGGTGAAAAGCCCTCATCAGTCAAAGCCCGGAAGCAATCTTTTACAGCTCTCTCCCAGGAAGGGTAAGCCCTCATCAGTCAAAGTTGCGACGCAATCTTTTACAGCTCTCTCCCAGGAGAAGCCTTAAAGTAACATTTGGTAGGTAAACATCGTTTCACTGAGGCACGTCGTTCCTGCGCTCTGACTAACATAAAGCCTTCCCTTGGGGGAAGGTGGCGAACAAAGTGAGCCGGATGAGGGCGAAAGCCGAGCAGAGCAAAACCCATAGCAAGCATTCTCTCACAGTCTACGAAAGCCCTCTCCGTCACGTCGTCCCTCCGTGACACCTCTCCCGGAGTGAGAGGCTAAGGTTAGTTTGTGCCGCAATGTTATTTAGCCTCGCCCTTTGGGAGAGGTGGCGAGCGAAGCGAGTCGGAGAGGGCGAAAGCCGAGTGATGACACCCCACTAAAAAACCACAACTGAAAGGAGACATACCGTGAAAAACAAACTCATAAAGCTGACATCAGCTATAATATGCCTTGCGCTGATTTTCACCGCTGTTGTATTTATGCCGACGGTCATACACGGCGATGAAACCGATAACGTCGTGCTTTTCTATAACGATCGCGCATGGACACTTGCACGTCTGCCGGTTGAGCGAGTGCACACGATTTATTATGTGCCCATTACGTTTATGGCGCAGCTGCCGGACGTTGAGGTGCGAATAAATGAAACGCTCAAAACCCTCATCATAACTCACGGCGAAAGCTTTCTTTCGTTTGACACGGTTTCCGATTTTGCCGTAAATCACAAAAAAGAACGAATGTATCTCAAAACGGGCGTTTATCACGATGAACGATATGTTCCCGTTGACATCGTTTGTGCTTATCTCGGCCTTGGCTTTGAGGAGATAACGAGCGAGACAAC
>JAZNFB010000268.1:0-3316 GCA_045588895.1 Candidatus Flemingiibacterium sp. | reverse complement strand
TCAGGATGCTCATGATAAAAATCGGTGAGTCCAGACGAGGTTTCTTTATCACGGTTATGAATATCGTTCATACGGAAGGTCAGCCACGGGTTTATTCCGATTTCACGGAAGCCCTTAACCTGCTCAGCAATATGGTCAACGCCGAGTACCTCAAAAACATGGTGTGCACCCTTGCAAACAACGTCACCGCTGTGGTCAACCTCAATTCCGTTTTCGATTTTTTGGTAGTATTTATCAAGGAAGCTTGTACGTGTTTTCGACGGGAATACCGCACATGAATCGCACATTGCAAGAAAATAGTCTGTAACCTGTGTTCCCTCAAACTGCTTCGGGAAATCCTTAATTTGCTGTGCCGTTATCGGAAGTCTTCCGGACTCATTCAAAATTCCGTGAATATCTCTGTTTATAATCAAGCCCTTCATTATATTCACCGTTTCGCTTTATAAAAATCAAAGCATCCTTTCATAAAAATATAAGGTCACATTTATGATACCAAACTCATCAAAAAAAGTCAATAGAAAATCAAAAATATCCAAACAAATCAAGAATAAACAAAAAGCTCCCGACAGCCGTAAAACCGTCGGGAACAGAAAAGATTTGAGATAAAATTGTCACTTAATTACTCAACGTCGTCAATCGCCGCCACATCAGCGTTAAACTGATCAATTGCGGCTTCGCATCCAGGCTTATAGGAAGCGATATGCGAAGCAAGTCTGTTTGCACCGCCGCCGCCCCAGATAACAGAACCGCCGAGATAGAAGAACTTTTTCATGTTACTGTCAAATCCGAAGTAGTTAACACCTGCGTTATAGGATACGCCGTCGAAGATGATGTCGAGCATTTCCTTGGAAGCAGGATCACGTGTCAGCTTTTCGCCGAGCATGATATCATAGTATGCATATCTTACGGTGTCGCCGCTGTAATATGAGAGAAGCTCGATAACCTTGCCGACCATATCGGTATTCTGAACGGTCTTCGGAACACACATAAGTCCCGACCAGTCGTTGGTGTAGTAACCGTCCTGACTTGCATCAAGCTTCGGATAAGGAAGAACACCGAAGTCCACATCAACGTCACGCAGAACATAAAGGTAAGCAATGTTATAAACGTTAAAGAGTGATCTGCCCTTGGAGATATCAACATATTCGTCGTTTGCAAGGTTTTCTTCTGCAGATGTTGCGCCGCCGTAATTATAAACCCATGTGTCATTTCCGGCAAGAAGCGCTTCAAGCTTTTCAACCATGGTATATGTGCGCTCGGTATCAAAGGCGAACACAAACTCACCGTCGGTATTCTTTGTTACAAGGTCAACCTCGCTTGAGAAAATGAAGGAGTTACAGAACCAGTCGTCAGCTGTTGTGAGGCCGTAGGTATCCTTTGATGTCCATCTTCCGTCGCCGTCATCCTTTGTTGCCGCACTCATAAGCTCTGCCATCTTATCAACGGTCCATTCACCGTCACGAACAAGCTGATACGGGTCTTCAAGGTCAAGCTCTTCAATCATGCTCTTATTGAAAAGAACACAGTTCGGGTCGGAGAGCATATAGTCGGAAACGCCATAATAGAGGTGTCCGTTAACCTCAAGTGCATCCTGTGCCTGCTGATTCCAATATTCTGCTTCAAGGTTTATATCTTCAAAATTATTGAAATCATAAAGCAGATCCTCTGTGATCATTGCAGAAAGGCCTGCAATACAGTGAGTTAAGAAGAGCTGATATGTATCATCACCGGTCATAACAAGCTCCTGAATCTTCGTGCGTACGCCAAAGATATCGCTGGTAATGGTATAACCGATATCAACGCCGAGATGATCCTCAACATTAACCTCGCGCTCGTAAATAGCCGCTGTCATTGCGTCAGTTCCGGGGTCGTCTGCAAAGAAATATCTCTGATACATACCGAAATCGGGAGCATAAATATTAAACGGCAGGTTATAATCCGCCGCCTCGATTCCGGCAGGCTTTTCTTCGCCCTTGTTTTTGTTTTCGCTGTCCTTGTCTGTGTCATTCCCACCGCAGGCAACAAGCGAAGTCAGCATTGATGCGAGCAGTAATGACGAGATAATGCGTTTTTTCATGTTTTTCTCCTCTTCATTCTTAATGTTTCTAAAGTTAAGCAAGCTTCTTTTTTTAAGTTAAGCAAGCTTCTTCAAGTGTAATTATATCAGAGATAGACATTTCTGTCAATATAACAGGTTGATTTAAGCAAAAAAGTGAAAGTTTACAGCAAAAAAGTGAAAAATAATTTTTTGGGCGTATATTAATTATTCGGTGCTTTCACGTAAACCTCGGCATAATCGATTCTGATATATTCTTCGGATGTTATATCGATAATCATATCAGATGAGCCGTAAGCGGCACGCGGAATCTTATAGCAAAGCAGATTATACGGGCAGTGACCGCCAATACATCTTTCCATGCCGTCATACGTGCAAAGCCGTCCGTTAACGTAAACAGTCGGCGGATTTTCTGCAATTGTGTCATCTCTTGTCGAAAACTTTACAGTCAGTGTTGAGCCGTCAAGTATATCTCCAACGGGGATTCGAATTGTTGAAGTTGAACCGTCCTGAACCCATTTCGGCAGCTGTGCACCGTAGTCACGCCAAACGGGATGTCGGTCAGTGTATGTAAGAATATGTCGTCTGTTATATGTGTTGGCTCTTTCATATGAGCCGAGCGCTGCAAATACGTTCCACATACCCTTTGAACCGTGGATCGGCATAGCGGCACTTGTTGAGGTTACTTTATCGTCTTCTGAAAATCTTGTATTGAATGATGGGAAATAATTATACGTATACATCTTATCCGCTCCCTGCGAATACATATTTACGGCAGTTGCGGCAAGGGTTTCTATCGTATTGCGGCCTGCTGTCGGTGCGTGTCCATAAGAGCGCAGATACGTAAAATCAATGCCCGGTGCAAGCGTTACATCATAAGGGGAAAGCATTGAATCCCAAATTTTTATCGGCATATCGGTGCAGTGGGATTCAAAACGTCCCGTGGGAGAGACAAGCTGAACGATTCCTTCTGCCGCCCAGGTTATAACGTCAAGACCGAAATCGTAGTTTGTCTGGATATCGGGCGCAACTCTCACGCCTATCTCTATCTCATGCCCATACTTTTCCTCATAAACGGCAACAAGGTCGTCAACATCACGCATGAAGCTGTTCAGAATATCGAGTCCGGGATATTCTCCTCCAATGTGGAAAAGATCAAGCTCACGCTGATAGTCAAGCTCGATGCCGTAGCAGTCGTAACGGTTAAGTGCAGCATTTATATATGAAAGCATATATTCACGTACTTCGGGATATGTATAG
>JAZNFB010000267.1:0-2854 GCA_045588895.1 Candidatus Flemingiibacterium sp. | reverse complement strand
CCCCAACCAAACGGGAAGAGATACTCGAAGTCTGTCGTTGCCTTGGAATAGAACGAAAGCTCCTCGGGTTCATGGTCGCGCAGGCGGAGGTTTTCTTCCTTGACGTTAAGGCTCTTGAGCCAGTTGTGACAGTATTCACGCCAATATGCAAACCACTCAAGATCGGTATCGGGCTTACAGAAAAATTCAAGCACCATCTGCTCAAACTCACGGATACGGAAGATGAAGTTACCGGGAGTGATCTCGTTTCTGAACGACTTACCAACCTGGCAGACACCGAAGGGAAGCTTACGGCGTGTGGTACGCTGGATTGCATTAAAGTTTACAAAGATGCCCTGTGCGGTTTCGGGACGAAGATAAACCTCATTGCCGGAATCCTCGGTAACGCCCTGATGAGTTTTAAACATAAGGTTGAACTTACGGATATCGGTAAAATCGGATTTTCCGCATCCCGGGCAGGGAACATTATTGCTGCGGATATATTCAAGGAGTGCTTCGCCGTCCATTGCTTCGACGTTTACGTCTGTGATGTTGTTTTCCTTGACGTATTCCTCTACGAGCTTATCGGCACGGTGACGCATTTTGCAGGCTTTGCAGTCGATGAGCGGATCGTTGAAGGTTGCAACGTGACCGGATGCCACCCAAACCTGACGGTTCATCAGGATTGCCGAATCAAGACCTACGTTATAGGGATTCTCCTGCACGAACTTCTTCCACCATGCACGCTTGACGTTGTTTTTCATTTCAACGCCGAGAGGACCGTAGTCCCATGAGTTTGCGAGACCGCCATAGATCTCTGAACCGGGGAAAACGAAGCCTCTTGTTTTACAAAGCGCGACGATTTTGTCCATTGTTTTTTCTGTGTTTTTCATTTATATGTCCTTTCTTCACGGCTGGCTGTCGTGATAAAAAATTTTGACTTGGTTAATTATACGAATCGAATATCCGTATTGCATCTGCGATCTTCGGTTCGAAATATGTTACTCCGTCATAAACCTTATTTGAGCCGGGGTATGTGATTGTAACCGTTTCAAATTTTGAATAGGCGAAGATAAGATCAAGATTGTTGAGAAGATCGTCGAGGGTGAAATTTGTTTCGGTGTGCTCTGAAACAGCTTTATAAAGATCATCCGCCTTATCGAGATATGTTACATTCGTGAACTTCGCAAGAATCGCCTTGGCAAATTCAATTGTAGTGTTCATACGACCTGTGTTGCCGTTTTTATAGCCGACGTAACGGAGAAGCTGTGCCGCCTTCTCACCGTCGATTGTGGTTGTACCTTTCTTAAGATCGATCTCAAGATTCTGCAAAGGATCGCTGTACTGCATATCCTCGGGAACATAATATGTAACTGTTCCGACAGCGTCGATCGCATCTTCGATTGCCGAAACAGAAACGGATGCATAGTAATTGATACGCAGTCCCGTCATGCTTGCAACCTTGCCGCAAAGATAGTCGATGCCTTTTGTATTGAGCGTGTCTCCGAGCTGTACATACGCGCCGTCAACGTAGATGCGTGAGTTTCTGGGAATAGAGGTGAATATGAACTGACGATTCTCCTTATCAACGCGCAGGAGAATTATCATATCCGCGCCCCAGGGACGACTGCGTTTATCGGGAAAGCCTTCACCCTCCCATTTTTCTTCGTAATCGTAATCGTCGAAAAGCTCCGGCTGATAATCGTTGCCGATGAGCAATATGTTGAAGGTTTCGCCCTCTATTTCATCGATAACCAGATCGGAAATATCTGTATCATCAGGAGTGTTGCTCTGTGAGGGATTATTCTTATCGTAATTTGGATTATACTGCCCATCGGGTGCAGTCTCGTTTGTAATTCCGTTGCCTGTCGGAAGTATACTGTTGCCGGTATCAAGCACGAATCCGATGAACAACGATGCAAGAATCCCGAAAATCAGGGCAGATATAAGGAATGTCAGCATGAAATTGCGCAGTCCTGAAAGCATGAAGCGTCATCCTTTCGATAATTTTTGAATTTTGCGGTATACCTTATAATTATACCATAATGAAATCTGTTTGTCAAGTGAAAACATGGGAAATATTAAGCCTGTAATCTCACTCGGCGGCGTTATATTCACCTGCGAATATTAATGTGCCGGTTGCTGTATCAACAACAGAAAATACAAATGGGCGGTTGAACTCAATTGTGCGAACATCCTCCGGCATCATTGCACCTGTGGCTTTTATTGTTACAACCGTTGCGGCAGATGCTTCTGTACCGTTCTCATCAAGCTTGATTGCGGCATTTTGCAGTACGCTGTCAAGCATCAGATCATCATCTATGCCGCCGAGATTTGCCCCAGGTGAAAAGGCGGATTTTATACCCATTGACTGAAGTATTTCGGTGAGTGACAGGGAAGTATCATATTCAAACTTCGGCAGATAAAGTCTTGTGTTTTCATATTCCGCTTCTCGTGCAATACTCCTGAAGCTGCCGTCAGCATATATTGCTTCAAGAAGCTCGGTGCTGCTTGTATTTTCATCCGTCGGCATGACGGCCACAAAGTTGAGATCAGTATCCTTATAGCGAAGTGCCACTCCGATATATGAGTCTGTTTCAATTACCAGCTCACTTCTTATACCGTTATACATGAAATCGGTACTGCTTACACTTCCGTCTGAGTTTTTAAAATCACGCTTACGTGTATTGTTTGATTCAAATTCATTCTCCCAATGAGCGTTCATGTATATTGCGTTTACAAGAGCCATAACAACACCGTCAAGTGCTGTTTCGTCAAGCATATTTTCAATCATTCCGTCTGTGTGGTTCGATATCCATGAGTTGACTGCTCCCTCAGCATCTGAAAGCACGGTTTTGTAACATTCCGCAAGATA
>JAZNFB010000266.1:0-2089 GCA_045588895.1 Candidatus Flemingiibacterium sp. | reverse complement strand
GCAACCGGTGCTTTCTTTATCTTGGGCAATTTGGTTGATCAAAACACAGATCTTGTTGTGCGTATGAAGGAGGAAGGGCATCTCGTTTGCAATCATACCTTTTCTCACAGAGATATGACGAGAGTAAAGGGCAGCACCACCTTTACGGCAGAGCTGAAGCGGCTTGAGGATTTCTACCTCGAAAAGACGGGATATACCATCGATAAGTTTTACCGTCCGCCCAAGGGTTGCTTCACCGAAGACAATCTAAAGTTTGCAAAGCAGGCGGGATATAAGACCATTTTCTGGAGCTTTGCTTATGCTGACTGGGATAATACCAAGCAGCCCGACGAAGATAAAGCTTTTGAAAAGGTTATGGCTCATACCCACAACGGAGCTGTTATTCTGCTGCATCCCACTTCTGCAACTAACGCAGCTATAATGGGCCGTTTGCTTGATGAATGGCAGAAGCAGGGTTATCGTTTCGGCTCATTGTACGAGCTGACGGGAAATGCCGTATAAGTCGTATAAAAAAAATATAAAGGCTGCGGCGGTGATGCTTACGGCTGCTGTAATGCTTGTGTCGGCACCTGCGGAAAAATGCAGAGCCGTTGCCTTAGCGGTTAAAAGTGCTGATACGCATCAAAAGGTTGCAGCCCTTACTTTTGACGATGGTCCTCACGCCGTTTATACCGACGAAATACTTGATATTCTCGCTGAATACGGCATTAAGGCTACGTTTTTCGTTGTGGGTGAAAACGCTGAAAAATTTCCCGAAATAATAACGCGAGAAATAAGTGAAGGGCATGAGATAGGTAACCATACCTATACTCATCCTCTCGATTATTCGTCCCTTGACGGAGAAAAAGTGCTGAAAGAAATACAGCTTACAGAGGAGGTATTGAATTCTGCTGCGGAATACCGCCCAAAATTATTCAGGCCTCCCGGCGGATTATGCGGGGAGACCCTTACAGGAGCATTGGAGCATTTTGATTATAAATTGATACTGTGGTCGGTTGATACAAGAGACTGGGAGCGTCCGTCTCCCGCTAAAATTGCCAAAACAGTATTAAACAATATCAAACCCGGTTCAATCGTGCTTTTTCACGATTATGTATCAGCAAAAAGCAACACTCCGGCGGCTTTGAGAATCATTCTCCCTAAGCTTATTGAGCAGGGTTACGAATTCGTAACCGTATCAGAGCTTCTCAGCCTTACCGGTTGACCTCAGGGTAATTATTCGGGAAAAGTAACCTCTTTTCCGTCTGATACTGCAACGACAGAGCCAAGGAGGTCGGTTCTGTAAACCGTGATACCAAGCTTTTTCATAAGAGACAGAGTTTCGCTGTGAGGATGCCCGTAGTCGTTGTTCTTACCACAGGAAATAACCGCTGCGGATGGCGAAATCGCTTTCACAAATGAGGAGCTTGATGAGGTGCTTGAACCGTGATGTCCTACCTTTAATACGTTGCATGAAAATTCATTTTTGTCATATTTGTCAAGCATTCTGTATTCAGAATCCTTTTCGGCATCACCGGTAAACATGAATGAGGTTTCACCGTAGGTCAGTTTCAAAACTATGCTTGCGTTATTAAGGTCTTTTTCGGAAATCTTAAGCGGTGCAAGGATTTTTAGGGTTACGTTGTCAATTGTATAGGATGATCCGGGGGAAGCTGTGATAACCGAACAGCCGTTCTTTTCGATAGCTTCCAGAAGCTTTTCAAAGGTTACGGTATTGGTAACAACGTCGGGAAGTATAACAGATTTTACTGTATATTTATTCAGAACCATATCGGCTCCGCCGATGTGATCTTCATGAGGATGAGTGAAAATAGCGTAATCGATATTCCTGATTTTGAGCACGTCAAGATATTTTTTTAGCTTGTCTTCGTCTGAATTGGGGCCGGCATCGATAAGAATATTCTTTCCTCCGGGTGTCCGGATAAGAGCTGCATCTCCCTGACCAACGTCTATAAAATGAACGCTTAATTCACCCTCATATTCGTTTGTTTCTCCCGTGAAGTTTGCGATGAAGCTTTCGATATATGTGTTAAATTCCGGGAAATAATGTGAAGCGGTAAGATAGATCGCTGCGAAAATGAAGATTAGT
>JAZNFB010000265.1:0-2586 GCA_045588895.1 Candidatus Flemingiibacterium sp. | reverse complement strand
TGAGAACTACTAATAAGAGGGATAAAAACTTTTTCATTGAGTCTTACTCCTTTAAAAAATATTTTCGGAAACATTAACGCTTCCTTGCTACAAATTATATCAGAAAAACTCTCGAATGTCAATGAATCATAACGAATTTTTGAACTCAAGGTAAAATTTTGTCATTATGACCACAATGAAACCGTCTTTGCTATATTCGGTGTACATAATTAACCATATCAAAAAAACGGAATGTATACGCTTTGTAAAATTACGCACAGTATTTTACCCAAAAACGGCGGTTAAATTTATATAGTTTTAATGAAATATTAAAAAATCTTAAAAACTATTTCCAATTGTCGAAATATGTGTTATAATATAAGTGTAATTAATATTGTCAATACGGTCAAACGACCGGTAAGTATGGAGGATTTTCAGATGAACGAGTCTTTATACGGTGATCTCAGTGTAATCGGTACACGCGGATGTGAGAGCTTGACAGCACAGGTTGATGCATATTTGAAGGAATGGCGCGGAACCGATGAGAGCTTTGTTGTTCAGGCAGACTGTCCGCGTTTCGGTACGGGTGAAGCAAAGTGTCTTATTCACGAGTCGCTTCGAGGTCACGATGTTTATATTGTCAACGATTGCTTTAACTATGGCGTTACCTATAAAATGTACGGAATGACCGTGCCGATGAGTCCCGACGATCATTATCAGGACTTAAAGCGTGTGATTGCGGCAATCGGCGGTAAGGCGAGAAGAATTTCGGTTATAATGCCTATGCTTTATGAGGGACGTCAGCATAAGCGTCAGTCAAGAGAATCGCTCGACTGTGCAAGTGCACTTCAGGAGCTTGTTGCAATGGGCGTTTCCAATATCATCACCTTTGACGCGCATGACGCACGTGTACAGAACGCTATTCCGCTTTCCGGATTTGAAAATGTACGCTGCACCTATCAGATGATAAAGGCACTCTGCAAGACCGTGCCCGATATTGTTCTTGACCGTGACCATCTTGCTGTTGTTTCTCCCGATGAGGGCGGAATGAGCCGTTGTATGTACTATTCCTCCGTGCTTGGTCTTGACCTCGGTATGTTCTATAAGCGTCGTAACTATGCTGTTGTAGTTGACGGCAAGAACCCGATTGAAGCGCATGAATATCTCGGACGTGACCTCCATGGCAAGGATGCAATAGTTGTTGACGACATGATAAGCTCGGGCGAATCCATGCTTGATGTTGCACTTCAGTTAAAGGGCAAAGGCGCAAAGCGTATTTTCGTTTTCTCGACATTCGGTCTTTTCTGCAACGGGCTTGAAAAGTTTGACGAGGCATATGCAAACGGCATTATCGATAAGATATTCACAACAAATCTTATTTACGGAACAGATGAGCTCAAGAGCCGCGATTGGTACGTTCAGGTTAATATGTGCAAGTACATCTCATATATCATAGACACACTTAATCACGATCACTCGATAAGCACGCTTCTCAACCCCGTAACCCGTATTCACAATCTTGTTGAAAAGCGTAAGGCTCAGGGAAATCAGTAATTCATCCATATTTGAAAATTTTAGTGTTTGCACCCGGAAGGTTAATTGCTTTCCGGGCTTTTTTATTCCTGACGGCAATAGCAGAATGTTAATAAACTGTATCTTTCAGAAAAACTATTGACAAATCCATTCTAATCTGTTAGAATAAAGATGTAATCTAATCCATTAGAATGGAGGGCGCATCAATGGAAACGCCGAAAATTTTTGAAAAGGAATATAAATTCTGTCTGATACTGTGGGAACATGAACCGATACGAAGTCCCGAGCTTTCAAGACTTTGCGCCGAACAGCTCGGTTGGAAGCCGAGTACCACGTATACGGTAATCAAGCGTTTATCTGACCGTGGCGTATTGAAAAACGAGAATATGATCGTAACCTCTCTCATCTCAAAAGAGGAAGCACAGGCGGCAGAAATTGAAGGATTTGTTGAAGAAAAATTTGAAGGCTCCGTTCCTGCGTTTTTTGCGGCTTTTACAAAGAAGCAGAAATTATCCGAAAAAGAGCTTGATGAGCTGCAGGCAATGATCGATCTGGCAAGAAAGAGAGGTCACTGATGGTAGAACTGTTTTATACGATTCTCAAGATGAGCATATCCGCGAGCATTCTCATTTTTGTGGTTTTGCTCTTACGGTTAGTTTTCAGAAAAGCTCCCAAGTGGGTGAATGTACTTTTGTGGGCATTGGTGGCAATACGTCTTGTTTGTCCGTTTGTTATAGAAAGTTCGTTCAGTCTGATGCCGGATGTTAACTACTTTGCTGTGAAAGAAACGGTTTCGTATGTCGATCCGGATTTTGACAGTATTCCTGAGGAGATTCCGGAGTATGTTACCGGTGATGATGTTACTGTACATTACCATTACACCGAGCCGGAGATTGAAATACACAGGAGTGTCAGCGTGGAATTTGTTATTACCGTCATATGGCTTTGCGGTGTTGGTGTGATGCTTCTTTATATGCTCGTCAGCTATATCTGTGTTTGGCGGCGCATACGAAATTCCGCTCAGTTTCGAGGTAATGTCTATATGAGTAAAGATGTAAGCTCGCCGTTTGTGTT
>JAZNFB010000264.1:0-2526 GCA_045588895.1 Candidatus Flemingiibacterium sp. | reverse complement strand
GCTCACAGAACGACATGGCTACGATCCGACTTAGTAACCGTCGTTTGTTCCGACAAATTTTGCATTGGGATAGGTTTCGAGCAGCTTGTCCCGTGCCATTTCGGCAATACCGGGTTTGCCGCCGAGAAAGAAGATTTTCGCGCCGCTTTCGTTTGAATATTTAACCATCTCGAGTCCCAGCTCATAGCCGGCGCACTTCGCTTTAAGCGGACGCTTTAATATCTTTGAAGCGTAAACAACGCCAATACCGTCCGGCGTTACAAGGTCTGCAGAGTTTATAACGGAGTAGAGAGACTCATCCTCAACGCACGCTTGTATAATTTCGCTGTTAGGAGTAAACACAGTGTGCGCTTTAGTGCTTGATTCGACGTACCCTTTGCATATTTCTGCGGCTTCCGTCAGCGTTACGTTGTTGACACCGACTCCGCGGATAATGATTTTCTCTTGCATTGACAGTTTATCCTTTGTTTTGATTACAATAAATATAGTATACCACATATTCTGAAAAAATGCAAGGATAAGTTTTTGAATAATATTTTCACTCTGAAATTACAACATATGTGTGCTTTTTTGTACACTTGTATTCTTAACACAAAATCTCCTTTGTTCACACGGCTGTAATATTTTTGCGCTATACTGAAAGGAGAATTTATTGTGAGGTGAGAGCGTGTGGCAGATATAAATATTTCGGTTCGTGAGCTTGTTGCTTCTGTCATGCGTTCAGGAAGCGTTGACAGACCTTTTGCAAGCTTTTCAAGACTCAGGCAGGGCACACAGATACATAAGCTCATCCAGCAAAGAGCACCCGAGGGATATATCCCCGAAATTCCGCTTGAAGCCGAGCTTGTCTGCGGTGAGATTACATATAAGCTTCGCGGACGTGCGGACGGTGTTATCGATAACGGTACGACTGCCATCATCGACGAAATCAAATCCGTGTCCCGTCAGCTTTCCTCGGTGAGGCTTTCAGATTATCCCGAATATACGGCGCAGGCGGAATGTTACGCTTATATGTATGCCCTTGCTCACGGATATGAGCGTGTTACCGTGCGTCTGACATTTGTTTCGGTTGACACACTTGAATGTGAATATTACGACTCTGTTAAAAGCATTGCCGAGCTTCACGGGCGAGTTTTCGGCTTACTTTCCGAGTACAGCCGTTTTGCGAAAATTGCGGTGGGGGGATTTACACGCTTCAGAGATTCCGCAAAAAAATTAAAGTTTCCGCACAAAAACTACCGTCTCGGTCAGCAGGATATAATTCTTGACACCTTTGCTGCCGTCAGAAAGGGTAAACGCCTGATTGTAGAAGCGCCGACAGGTATCGGAAAAACCCTGTCTGTCTGCTACGGTGCGGTTAAAGCGATCGGTGAAGGTACAGGACGCAGGATCTTTTATCTTACGCCGAAATCAACCGTCGGCGAAGCACCGATTGCGGCATTTGACACTATGAAAAGGCGAGGACTGTCCGCACGGCGTATAACGCTCTATTCAAAGGAAAAATGCTGCTTCTGCCGTGACTCGGTACACGATTGCTCGAGTGCTGTATGTGCCTATTCAAACGGACATTATGACAGAATTAACGATGCGCTGTATTCGATTCTTTCACGCGAGGGTGACATCACAAAAGAGTTACTCGACGAGGTGGCACGTACACATTGTGTTTGCCCGTATGAGCTGATGCTTGATGCGGCGATGTTCTGCGATATTATAATTTGCGACTGTAACTACCTTTTTGATCCCCGTGTATATCTTCGCCGCTTCTTTGATGACGACTGCGATAAAGGAGAATCTGTTGCGCTTATTGATGAGGCGCATGACCTTATTGAACGTGCGAGAGCGATGTACTCGGGCGATATAAGCTTATCACGATTTGAACCGCTCCGTGTGCTTATTCCCGAAAACGATTTTATTCTTTATCTGCCGCTCAAACATATCTGCGAGAGTCTTTCCTCGCTTCGGAGTGAATGTAAGGAAAACCAATATTTTGACGGTGATGATGAATGCGGTACATATCTTTCGAGAGAACCCTTTGTTGAGCTTGCAGACACCGCACGTAATTTTTTTATGGCGGCAGTGCATTGGATTCGTGTCAATGGCGAAAACGGAGCAGAGATACAGCTTGGCGCATCAACGCTTACTGCGGCGATACGTGAAGCGGCTTATGAAGCGAAACGCTTTGCGGATTCTGTGAAACGCTCCGACTCGCATTTTCTGCATCTTGCCGAGCGTCACGGAGAGCGTATACGTGTTCGCACGATATGTGTAGATCCCTCAAAGCTCATTGATTCACGTCTTAAGCAGGTAAGCTCGGCTATACTCTTTTCGGCAACGCTGACTCCGACGGAATATTACAGAGATCTGCTCGGATGCAAAAAAGCCGGCGTGCTTTCGTTGCCGTCACCGTTTGACAAAAATCAGCTTTTCTGTGCCATCATGAATAAAATATCAATGCGCTATTCAGATCGTGAGCGCACGCTTTCCGCTGTGGTTGAGGCTATTGACACGGTTGTTAATTCAAGGTAC
>JAZNFB010000263.1:0-2441 GCA_045588895.1 Candidatus Flemingiibacterium sp. | reverse complement strand
ACGGGTGCGCCGCTTATTTCGGAAAGCACGTCGATCATAACGCCCGGCCAGTCACGTGTTATCTCGGTGTTACATCCCGATGCCGTCGGATGACAGCCGTAATGAACCATGCTTGCGATGGTGTTGTTATCGTTATCCTTGAACGAAATAACCGTCATTTCGGGGTTGAATGGTCCCCAAGGGTTCTGACTGAGTCCGGCAGTGTTATCAAGGTGAACCTTGCGTCGATTGATTCCAACATAGCTCATTCCTGTTGCAACGCCCATTTTAACAGCAGTCATATTGTCAAGTGCTTCGCCGATACAGTCGATGACGGCAGGAATAAGTATACCGTTTAAATATTCCTCATCAACGCCGCCCCATCCGGGTTGATCGAGAAGATTGGGGCCCGAATGAGTGTGTATACAGTGTAGTAGGCACTGTTCCTTTTTAATGCCGTGTGCCTTTTCTATTGCCTCAAAAAGCGTAGCTGTGGTTTCATTGCTCATACCGCAGAGCGTCATGCTGACCATTACGGCAAGCTTATCACCCTGACTGAACACAAACGTCGTTGCGGTGAGGTCATCGTTTACAGATTTTGAAAAGTGGTTTGCTCTGTAACCTGCAAGTTCACATCCGACCTTTGGTGTTATAACCTTAAGCGCAACGCCAAGCTTTAGTGCTTCTTTCATGACAATTTCCCTTATTTAAGACCCATAATAAGCTCAAGAACATACATTTCGAGCTTTTCGTAATTTCTTTCTGCGATGCACTTCTCGGCATATGCGTAGTCATAACGGTTGACCTTTTCTTCAAGTGCTTTTGCAACCTTGATGCTGGTTTTGAGGTGCTCGAAGCTTTCTGCGGTGCTCTGTGTTCTCATGCACTTAACGTCGAGACCGACATATTCGCCGTTACTGCCGAAGCCTGCTTCCTTGAGTACCTTGATCTGATTGAATGCGCTTCTGAGGTTTTCTGCGCCGAAGTTCTTATCCTGGTCAAACTTCATGCCATTCTGGTCGTTGAGGTGAACGCTCCAAAGCTTACCCATTGCAAGCGCAAAGCCCATTTCAGATGCGGGATCGAGACCGGCTAAAACTGCGTGTGCGGTTTCGAGAAGTCCGCCAACACGGCTCGGATCGATGGTGGCTGCGGAAATTGCCATTGCGTGACCGAGAGTCGGGCATACGCTTCTGTCGATAGGCTCGTTTGGCTTGGTTTCGATCATAACCTTAATGTTCTTATCGTATGAGAGCATGGTATTGATTGCGTCAACAACCTTCTTTACAGCTCCGACCGCACTCTTGCTCTCAGGGCAGATTGTTCCCTCACGTGCAAGCCAGAGAACGATCTTGTCGCATCCGAGTGCATTTGCGATATCGATGGAACGAAGTGCTCTCCAGATTGCAAAATCACGGTCGGAATCGGAATTTGAGGTGAAGCCGCCGTCAATGGTTCTGGGATCCATCCAGAGACGGGGAGCAACAAACTCTGCCTTTAATTCATACTTGTCGAGAAGTGCCTTAACCTTCGTTGCTTCCTCGATGATTTCTGCCTCGGTCAGGTTGTTCATATTCGGAACAGCATCATCATCGTGGAACTGGATAGCATCAAAGCCGATTTCCTTGAACTGTCTGATCTTGTCCTCAAAAGAAATGGTTTCTCTTACTGCAGGACCGTATGCGTCCGCACCCTCGTGTACATTCCAGGGACCTACTGAATACTTGAACATAATATTTATCTCCTTCAATATATAAAATTTTATTTGTGACAATTTAAATGAGGATTAAAGATTAACCCAGCATCTCTTCTTGCTGCTTTCAACGATTGCCTCTGTGAGCTTCACTATGTATGCCGCATCCTCAAGGGTTGAGAATACACGCTCGCCGGTCTTTCCGTCCGCAAGATATTTATAGAACGCATAGATGTTACCCTTGAAAGCGTCGTTCCAACCCTCGGGATGTCCCATTGCAAGAGAGGTGTACGGCTTTGCCTCGGGTGAAATTGTGTTTGGATCGCGAATGATGAGACTGTTGTTTCCGCCGCGTCTGCCAATCCACATTCTGTCATTCTGCTCCTGATTCCATGCGTACGATTCCTTTGAACCGTTAACCTCGAAGCCAAAGTAACATCCGTGTCCCGGCGCAACCTCGGAAACGTGGAATATGCCTGTTGCTCCCTTATCGGTTTTGAACATTACAGCGGCGTAGTCCTCGTTCTTTACGTTAACTTCTTCATAGTCGGCGCTGACAGCATCCTTGAAGGTTTCCTGCTGATTCTTCGGTCTCTTTCGCACAGGTATAACCGTTACAAGATCTGCACATACACTGACGATCTTCTGACCGGTGATGTGCTGAATAATATCCATCCAGTGTGAACCGATATCGGCAACTGCGCAGGACGGTCCCGAAACCTCCGGCTCGAGTCTCCAGCTGTAATCGGTGTCGTACATCAGCCAATCC
>JAZNFB010000262.1:0-5446 GCA_045588895.1 Candidatus Flemingiibacterium sp. | reverse complement strand
AAACCGCGAAAGACGCACATACAACTGCGAAACAATGGACCACATCATCAAGATGCGTGCTGAAAACGGCGACGGCTTCGTTCGCGCAATGTGGTGCGGCGATCCCGAATGTGAGGATAAGGTTAAGGAAGTCACCGGCGTTGGCTCACGCTGTATACCGCTTGAGCAGGAAGCTATTTCCGACAAGTGTGTATGCTGCGGCAAGCCTGCAAAGCAGCTCGTTTATTGGGGTGTCGCATATTAACCAATATAAGGCAGGGCTTCCATGTCATATATTGTGCGTTGAAAAACTCCCTCATTTATGATAAAATATACGTGTACAGTAGATAATACCGTGCACGTTTTTTATTATGAAAAGGAGGTTTTTAATGAAGTTTTTACGAATACTTTCCCTCATGCTCATCTGCCTTTTTGTCTTCACGATGAGCACAGCTGCACACGAGGGGATCACAGTACGCTTAAACGGAAGCACAACCGAAATGGGTGCATTGCTCATCGGCAGCACTACATACGTCCCATTTGATAAAGCAAATGAGATACTGTCCGGTGAGAATGTCGAAATAAGCGGCAGTATTGCAGAGATGAGCGCATCGACACCGTTTGCAACCATCACCGCACGTGACGGCGACTGTTATCTCGAAGCAGAGGGACGTTACATCGGCGGCAGCGATATTATAACGGTCAGCGGTATGCTTTATGTGCCAATACGTTCAATTGCAAAGGCATACAATGCAGACGTTGAGTGGAACGCTGACACCCGCTCGGTCGATCTCCGGGCTACGGTCGGCGACAGCATCCTTTCAGGCGATGAATTTTACGATTCTGACGAAGTTTACTGGCTCTCACGCATCATCAGTGCAGAGGCAGTCGGCGAGCCGCTTGAAGGCAAAATCATGGTTGGAAACGTCATACTCAACCGAGTAAAAAGCGGTGACTTTCCAAACAGCATCTACGGCGTTATTTTCGATACGACTCACGGCGTACAGTTCACACCGACAATGAACGGTACAATTTACAACACGCCCTCTGAGGAAAGCATCATTGCGGCAAAGCTCTGTCTTGATTCCTATTCCCTCTCGCATACTGCGCTCTACTTTTTGAACCCCGAAAAGGCAACAAATTTCTGGGTTCCGAACAACCGCCCATATCTTACTACGATAGGTTGTCACGATTTTTATTCTTAAAGACCAAGGCTGTCCGGAATCGGGCGGTCTTTTTTATCTTTGGACCGAATGTCGAATTGCGCCGACGATTGTTTGCATATAATTACGAAAAACCATTGAAATTTACCAAATTTTGTATTATAATATAATTAATGGGAATGCTTGACAGATAAGAGGTGCGGCAAATGAGATACGAATATGAGATAACAACTAAAGAAATAACCGACGATATGGGAAATATATACGCAGTTTACGGCGTAAGAGTCCGTGAATCGGGTAGTACTGAATATATACGGCAGGTTGATGATATCTTTTTCGATAAAACGACGGCGGAGCGTTTCGTTGAGGCTTGTAACATTCTTGCCCTTGATCCCGATCACCTTGATGATGTAATTGCAGATGCGCTCTGCGTTTGAATAAGTAAACAGCCGCATAACAAAAGAACTGCCCCTTTTATGAGACAGTTCCCTTTTTTATTTGATTCTGCCGAGCATCGTCGCAAATTCAGCTCGTGAAATGTCAGCTTGCGGTCTCACCGTACCGTCTGTGAAGCCCTTGATGATGCCTGCGTCGATACATTTTGTAACGCCGTCAAGCGCCCATTCGGCGATGGAAGCACTGTCGGTGAAGCTTATCTCTGTCGGTTCTGCTTCTTGAAGAATACCGCCAAGCACCTTGCAGACCTCTTGCCTTGTTATGGTTGCGTTTGCATCGAAAATCACCGTGCCGTCCTCGAGTGTACCGCGTCCGTTCATGAGTCCGCCGGCGATAACTGCACGTATATACGGTAACTTGTCCTCGGGTGTGTCCTCCTCACACATGGTTCCCTCAGTCAGATAAGGCGTTGTGTCAATACCGAGTCTGCGCGCAAGTATCTTTGCAAATTCGCCACGCGTCAGCTTTAAATCGGGACTGTATGTGAGCGCACCGTCTATCTGTTCACAGTCCGAATCCTCAAGTGCATAAATTTCATAGAGCGTCAGTATGCTGTCCTTCGCCCAGTGAGAGTCAAGTCCAGATATCGGAGACGGCTCCGTGCTGCCGTAGTATATAATGGCACTGTCAAGAAGGAATGACCCCTCCGAAACCTCCGGGCCGCCAAACGAAATAAGCGTGTCAAGCGTTAATCTGCCCGTTTTAAGCTCCTCGGGAATAAGTGCGGTTAGCTCCTTCCAACCGAGCGGCACGGTGTAATCCTTTGTAACGGCATATTCGAGTGAGTGTTCGTTTCCGTCAGCATCAAGGACTACCGCTGACACCGCTTCCGATATATCACCGCTCACCCAAAGCTTTATACTCTCTGCATCCGAATCAATGCGTACAGGCGTTTTCAATTTGAGCGCAGACACACCGCCCTCTTCGGCACCGGTATAATCATATGTAACCTTGAGTGCACCGTCCGATTTATAGCCTTTTTCGGCAAGTGCCGTTTTTATGTCAGCACCATCGGATTGAGGGGTGAATTTATCAAGCTGATCATCGGTTTCAAAATCAGCAATAGTGTCGGAAAAATCACCGATCTCAATAGTCAAGGTTTCTGTAAATTCCCCATAGCTTATAGCAATCTCAACAGCTCCGGCATAATTTTCGCCGCCGAATGACTGAAAGTTTCCGTTAAAATCGAGATATCCGAGATCACAAAGTAACATTGCACCGGGATAAGCCTCGGGATCTGCCACATTCTGTTCTCCGTTAAGCATATATGAAAATGAACCGACATCGCAAAGCAGCTCCTTTTTTCCGAGCATGGTCTCAATATCAATGTTAACAAGCGTACCGGGACGGATTTTCTCTGCGCTCTGTGTAATCTTTACCGAATCGGGAGCGTCAACAACAATAACGCTGACATCGCCTGAAATTTCACCGTCCGAGCCTGCCACAGCAACAGTAAACTTGTATTCACCCGGGATATTTCCGGCAGTGAAACCTTTTTCCGATATAGCACCAACGCTTTCATCATATTCTTCGGCAAATGAAACCTCAAGCTGATCGCCCGAAAGATACATATCCATCGGCATATATGCAGCGTCAAGTAACTGCGCCGAAAACTCCACCGTACTTCCTGAAAGAATATAGGGGGTATTCGGAATTACCGAAAGTGCACTCGGAACACCGTCGGATCCAGCAGCACTCATGAAAAGTAATGCATTTCCAACAGTGCGATAGCTTCCGTCAGCAGGATCGTTAACGTAAACAGCGTTTGAATCTCCCGATGCTCTGACAAGAACCGTTGTCGAGCCGCCGCCGTCAAGATTCAGCGCTCTGACACAACCAAGCTCAGACATTACAGATGCAAGCTCCCCAAGCTTAAGTCCACGTGAAGCAGAGATGCGCCCGTCAACCGCGAAAAACACCACCGTTCCATCTTCTTTGATACCGACTGCGGTTCTCGGGTGACTTAGTTTTTCGTGATCCTCGTCGATAATATCCTCCGGCATAATGCCATCGTCGAGCAAAAGATCACCGCCGCCTATAGCGCTTACAACGTCACGCCATTCCTCATCGCAGGTAACGTCAAGCTGAAGAAGATCACCAACGGATATTTCATCGAATTTGCTGTAATCAACGTAAGATTCCGCGATTGAAATAACAACACATCCCTCCGGAATCTCCGTATCACTGACGCCTTCATATATATCGAGAACCATACCGCAAATACTGCCGTTTATCGGCACATCCTCCTCGAGCATGACAACGATCTCACGGGAGCTTTCGCTTGACTGCGTGGAAGCGGAATAATCGTCCGTGAGCATATAGACTCCCCATTTTGAGGGATATTTGTTAAAGTGATTTACAGCAAATTCAGTGTCGTTATTTGAAAGATTTGTAAGCTTTATCGAAAGCGACGGTTTTCCGATTATCGCGCTTCCGTCAGCTTTAAAGCCGAGGGCATATCTCGAATCGTCACTTGATATGAGCTTGCCGTCATCGATTATAACTCCCATCGGAACACCCGTCTGCATACTGAAAAAGTCACCGTTGAGCGCACCGAATACACTATCGCCTACCTCCTCGGCAGCCTTAACGAGCGCACCGACACGTCCCGGTCCGTAAACGGTATTTCCCCAACGCACAAGCGGAAGTGTTCCTCCGGCAGGGTCATATTCAAATATGTAAGACTGTTGATTTTTACCGTTTTCGTCGGTTGAATAAAGCTCTGAATATTTTAGTCCGTCACCAACGGTATCGCGTTTTATATCGTATACCTCGCCAAGCCCGGTATAGGAGAGTGCGCCGAGTGAAGCTTGCGAGAGCATGGAAGTCAAAACAAGCGTGCAGAGTGTTCTTTTTAAAGTGAGTTTCATTTAGGATTCCTTTCGCGTTTGTAAATGGATGCGTATATATATTGTACCATGTTTGGACGGCGGCAAAATGTACACAGATTATCAATTCTGTGAACAAATAAAAAATATTACATTCCAAAAGGCAATTTTTTGGTTAAAATATGTTTTATATCAGCATTTTTCCAATAATAATACACGCTCATATGTCATTAAAAAAGCATTTCTTGCATATAGTATTACGACATGAAAACACGCAAATGAGGTGAGCGACTTGTTATATGAGCGCGACGAGCGACCGAGAAGGCTTGCGCTGTATCTGATAGAGGAAAAAAGCACGGTAAGAAGCACCGCCGCAGTATTCGGCATAAGCAAATCGACCGTACATAAGGATGTTTCAACCCGTCTTGCAAAAATCGATCCGGCACTCCACCGCGAGGTTCAAAAGGTTCTCAAAACAAATAAATCGGAGCGTCACATTCGCGGCGGCGATGCAACAAAACGAAAATATGAATCTGCAAAACGACTAACCCCAATTGCGCTAAAAAAGCAATGAGACACCATAGCCGCCGACGTAGCTGGCGGCGGATAAATGGTCACAGCTAACAAAGCGAATTGGAGCGTTAGCGACTGAGCGCAACTCGAGCGAGGCAAAGGAAAGAGGGAGAGCTCGAGAGGGATGAAAAACATCGCGCAGCGTTGGTTGTCGTCCCTCTCGAACTTACGCGAAGTTCGAAGCGGCACACTTCAAAAAAATGTTTTCTTCGCTTTCGAAACGGAAAAGTAACTTTTATTTCTCGAAATACAAAGTATAGATTAAATCTCTATATATCCTGCTATAATATAAATCGCAGCTATTTCGCCATAAATTTTGCATAATAGGCGAATATTATGCATAAAGCACAGACCTTCTATTCTCCGTGAAACCATCATTTTTAGCAAGCAGCTTGATCGGCTTTATGCTATTTCAGATATCTCTTCCAAACTACTTTTGGATGTGAT
>JAZNFB010000261.1:0-4971 GCA_045588895.1 Candidatus Flemingiibacterium sp. | reverse complement strand
CCGCGAAATTGACGGTGTTATGCATACCGGCATCATCGATGCAACCCTCGGCCGTCTCATCTTCAACCGCGAGATTCCGCAGGACCTGGGCTTCGTTGACAGAAGCGATCCCGCGCATCTTCTGGATCTGGAAATCGCATTCCCGACCAAGAAGAAGGACCTCGGTAAGATCATCGACCGTTGCATCAAGAAGCACGGTGCGGCGACTACCGCACAGGTGCTTGACTCCATCAAGGCGATGGGCTTCAAGTATTCAACAAGATCGTCGCTTTCGATCTCGGTTGCGGACATGACCATTCCCGAGCAGAAGTATACGCTCGTTGCCGATGCTGAAAAGCAGGTGCTCGAGGTTATGAAGCACTTCCAGAGAGGACGTCTTTCTGAAGAGGAGCGTTACAATGCAGTTATCAAGATCTGGGAAAAGACAACAAACGAGGTCGTTGAAGCACTTCAGGCGAAGTTTGACCGTTATAACCCGATCAAGATGATGAGTGACTCCGGCGCCCGCGGTAACTTGACACAGATGCGTCAGCTCGCAGGTATGCGCGGACTCATGTTTGCAACTAACGGTAAGACCATGGAAATGCCGATTAAATCGAACTTCCGTGAAGGTCTTAATATTCTTGAATATTTCGTTGCGGCGCGTGGTGCACGTAAGTCGCTTTCCGATACAGCGCTTAAGACTGCTGACTCCGGATATCTTACCAGACGTCTTGTTGACGTTTCGCAGGATGTTATTGTTCGTGAGGACGACTGCGGCACTCGCAAGGGTATTTGGGTATCCAAGATTACAGACGGAAACGAGGTTATCGAGCCTCTGCGTGACCGTCTTATCGGACGCTTCGTAATCGGTGATGTTGTTCATCCCGAAACGGGCGAGGTTATTGTTCCCGATAACACTATGATCACCGACGATCTTGCCGATGTTATCGTTGCGGCAGGCATTGAAAAGGTGCTCATCAGAACAATTCTCGAATGTAAAGCAAAGCATGGCGTATGTTCGCACTGCTACGGTGCTGACCTTGCTTCCTCGAGACCGGTTAACGTCGGTGAAGCGGTTGGTATCATTGCAGCACAGTCGATCGGTGAGCCGGGTACACAGCTTACGATGCGTACCTTCCATACGGGCGGTGTTGCGGGAGCCGATATCACCCAGGGTGTTCCCCGAGTTGAGGAGCTTTTCGAGGCACGCAGACCGAAGAAGACAGCTATCATTTCCGAAATTTCGGGTGTTGCACGCATCACAGAAAACAAGCGCATGAGAACAATCGTTGTTTCTGCAGGCGGTGAGGTTGAAGATGTTGCATATCCCATTCCGTTTGGCACAAGAATTGTCATTGAGGACGGTCAGACGGTTTCTGCAGGTCAGCCTCTTACGGAAGGTTCGATCTGTCCCACCGATATTCTTCGTATCAACGGTCTTGATGCGGCTTATGACTACATCATCCGTGAGGTTCAGAAGGTTTACCGTCTCCAGTCGGTTGAGGTTAACGATAAGCATATCGAGGTTATTGCCCGTCAGATGACGAGAAAGACTCGCGTTGAGGATGCAGGTGACACAACTCTGCTTGCAGGAAGCGTTATCGATCTTCACGAGCTCGCAAACGAAAATGCGGCAATTCAGGCTCGTATTGATGCCGGCGAGACAACACTTCGTCTTGCAGTTGGTGCACCGGTGCTTCTCGGTATCACCAAGGCAGCACTTCTCACAGATTCCTTCCTTTCGGCAGCATCCTTCCAGGAAACCACCAAGGTACTCACCGAGGCGGCAATCAGAGGTAAGGTTGATAATTTGCTCGGACTTAAGGAAAATGTTATCATCGGTAAGCTCATTCCTGCCGGAACAGGTATGGAATGTTACCGCAGTGTTGAGATTGACAAGGCTGAAGAGCCCTCTGTTATCGGCGCAGACACTGTTGCAGGTTAAATTTAATAAAACTCCGGGTTGTACGTTGATTTGTGCGTACAGCCCTTTTTTGCTTGACAAATACAGATTAAAGGTGTATAATCTCATAAGAAAAAACATTACGGAGGAATCACTATGTTTACAATGACAACACCTGAGCGCGCCGGTATCGATAGTGCACATATCAGAGCATTTCTCGAGACGCTCGAAAGTCACCATTTTCCAACTCATGCAATAATTATCGCACGCGGCAATGAAATCCTGTTTGAACACTACACCGCGCCCTTCCACAAGGATTTCTGCCACCGTATATATTCGTCAACAAAGAGCTTTACCTCGCTGGCAGTCGGTTTTGCCGAGCAGGATGGGTTTCTCGATATAAATGAAAAGCTCTGCAAATATTTTCCCGAAGAGAGCAAGCTCACTGATAACCCCGACATTCTTGACCTTACTGTTAAGAATCTCCTAATGATGAGGACAGCCGGCAGACCGTCAAACTGGTTTGAAGCACGACTTGATGACCGTGTTGCACATTATTTTAAAAACAGAACAAACACTCGTCGTCCTGACACCGAATGGGAATATGACAGCAACGGCTCGTTCATCCTCTGCGCACTTGTTGAGAGAGTTACCGGAAAGAACATTATGGACTATATGCGCGAAAAATTCCTCGACCGTATCGGTTTCTCAAAGGAAGCGAAAATGCTGAAGTGTCCCGGAGGACATTCGTGGGGCGACTCGGCAATGATCTGCAAGGCACGTGACTTTCTTGCCGCAGCACGTTTCGCTCTTAACGGCGGAAGCTGGGAGGGTGAGCAGCTTTTAAATGAAGATTACGTCCGCAGTGCAACTGCAAATCTCACCGAGAACGGCTTACATGAGCCGCAGCATTTCGATACATACGGTTACGGCTATCAGTTCTGGCGCTGCTTCGACACAGGCTTTGGCTTTGTCGGACTCGGCGTAAATATGGCAATCTGCGATACTGAAAAGGATCTTATCCTCATTGTTAATGCTGACACGCAGGGACTCAATCCCCATGACAGAGTTTACGCCGCCGCATTCTATGAGCTTATCGTTAAAAATGCAGGTGATCCGCTTCCCGATTCCGAGGCGTACGCCGACCTTATGGCATATGCGAAAACGCTCCGTCTTGCCGAGGCTGTTGGTGATCCCTATTCACAGACCGAAGCAAAGATTAACGGTGTTGAATACGCCCTCGACGAAAATCCGATGGGTATTACTCGCTTCAAGCTGACATTCGATGCAAAGGGTGGTTGCTTTGACTATACCAATGCGCAAGGTCACAAAGAACTCGCATTTGGCCGCCGCGGTTACGGCAACGCATACAGCCTCTTTCCCGAAACTGGATATTCAAAGAATGTCGGCAGTGTCAGTGAGCCGGAACACAAATATAACTGCGCTGTTTCCCATGCTTGGGAGTCGCTTGAAACCCTTGTGCTCCGTATTCAGATAATTGACGAATATTTTGGAACCTGCACAGCGCGCTTCACGTTTGACGGCGATAACGTAAAGCTTGTTATGTCAAAATCAGCCGAGGACTTTCTGGGCGCATATCACGGTGAAGCAACCGGCAAAAAAGCATAATAATTTAAAATCTCCGTGAGTAACATCTCGGAGATTCTTTTATAAAATCCGCCAATTGTTGTAATTTTTTAATATATTCGCTCAATCCACCGCTTATTCTATTGACAAACCTCCCTCGGTAAGCTATAATCAAATCAACAATAATTTTGGAGGTCACTCTCATGTTTAAAACAATAACTCCCGAGCGTGCCGGTCTCGACAGCGCACATATCAGAGCATTCCTTGAAATGCTTGAAAACTATCATCTTGCAACTCATGCTATTATTATTGCCAAAGGAAACGATATCCTTTTTGAGCACTATACAGCTCCGTATCATAAGGATTACTGCCACCGTATATATTCATCAACAAAGAGCTTTACCGCGATCGGAGTCGGTTTTGCCGAGCAGGACGGTCTTCTTGATATCAACGATAAAATCAGTAAATATTTCCCCGAGGAAAGTAAGATCACCGATAATCCCGATATTCTTGACCTCACCATCAAGAACCTTCTCATGATGAGAACAGCCGGCAGAGTTACAGACATCTGGTTCGATGCACGTACACCTGACCGAGTTGCTCATTATTTCAAAAAACGCTCCTACACTCGCCGTCCCGACACTGCATGGGAATATGACAGTAACGGTTCATTCTTGCTTTGCGCACTTGTTGAGCGTGTCACCGGTAAGGACTTTATGGAGTATATGCGCGAAAAATTCCTCGACCGTATCGGTTTTTCAAAGGAAGCGAAAATGCTCAAGTGTCCCGGCGGACATTCCTGGGGCGACTCCGCTATGCTCTGTACCGCCCGTGACCTCCTTTATACCGCACGCTTTATGCTGAATGGCGGCGCATGGGAGGGCGAACAGATCCTCAATAAGGAATATGCAACGGCGGCAACAGCAAGACTCTCCGAAAGCGCAGAGGGTGATCCCCGAAGCATCAGAACTCAGGGCTACGGCTATCAGTTCTGGCGTTCAATCGGTAACGGCTTTGCTTTCCGCGGAGCTGCTTCAAATATAGTTCTCGCCGATTTTGACAGCGATATGATTCTCGTTGTTCAGGCGGACTCTCAGGAGCGCGAGAGTGAAGTGGTTCCGGACGATATATATGCCCGTGCCTTCTATCAGCTCATCGTGAAGAATATCGGCGAACCGCTTCCCGAATCCGAAACCTATAATGACCTCATCGCATACACAAAAACTCTCCGTCTTGCCGAAGCAGTTGGCGATCCCGTCTCGTATACGGAGGACGATATAAACGGTGTTGAATATAAGCTCGACGAAAACCCGATGGGCATCACTCGCTTCAAGCTCACGTTTGATACAAAGGGCGGATGCTTCGATTATACAAACGCACAGGGCGACAAAAAGATCTACTTCGGTCGCCGCGGTTACGGTAACGCTTACTGTACTTTCCCACAGACCGGTTATTCCAAGGATATCGGAAGCGTCAGTGAGCCGGGACATACATATAAG
>JAZNFB010000260.1:0-3838 GCA_045588895.1 Candidatus Flemingiibacterium sp. | reverse complement strand
GCGGCAGAGCATATTTATAGCGTCCGCCTGCTCCTGCGGAGACCTTCACAAGCTTAAGTTCACGTATATCACGCGAAATTGTCGCCTGCGTGACCATATATCCCTTTGCGCGAAGCCCCTCAAGAAGCTCCTCCTGGGTTTCAATTTCCCTCTCGCCGATAAGCGAGATTATTTCAGATTGACGATCGTATTTCATTTGTCCTCCTCGCTTTTTCAGTGTATATCAGCCATCTTGTGGCGAAGCACCTGGTAGAAGCCGCCATCCTTAAGCCTTATAAATTTAACATTTTTCTCGCTCTTTCGAAGTGTTACCGTCTCGCCGTATGTAACCGTCCGCATTTCACAGCCGTCAACATTCAAATAAAGCTGCTCCTCGCGCTCGGTGACATTCTCCATAACAAGCTCCGATTCCGCCGAAAAAACAAGCGGCGTTGCATTTAAGGAATGTGAACAGATCGGCGTAACTATCATCGCGTCCATTCTCGGGTCAACAACAGCACCGCCTGCAGACATCGAATATGCCGTTGACCCGGTCGGCGTTGAAGCTATAAGTCCGTCTGCACGGTAATGGTTCACGAGATTTCCATCGCAGTAAAGCTCTATTTCAACGATACGGAAGATCGATGCACCGCCGAGCACTGCCTCGTTGAGCGCATACAACCGCTCGCCCTTGATATCTGCTTCAAGCATCATGCGCCGCTCAACCCTGTAATCTCCTTTGGCGATACGGTCGAGCAGCGAAAGCTCATCAAGCTCAAGCTCCGCCATATAACCGATCCGCCCAAGGTTTATTCCGAGAATTGCAACATCGCTTCCGGCACATCTTCTTGCCGTCTTGAGAATCGAGCCGTCACCGCCAAGTACAATGAGCACCTCGGGAACAGTGTAAAGCTCATCCTCGGAAACGAAACGTACACGCTCAAGGACATAATCGCCCATTGCACGAAGAATCTCATTTTGAAGCGACCCCGGCAATATAATCTCAGCCCTCTCGTAAAGCTGCTCGATAACCCTCGATGTTCCGATAAAATCTATATCATTTGTTCTGCTCGGGCATATCCCGATGGTTTTCAAATCAAATCACCGTCCTCGTGGCAAATTATTCAAACGCCACCCTTTTGATAGTGGTAAAATCAAGTCCGCCAACTCGGTCAAACGCCGCTAAATATTCGCGGTTTCCGTCTCCGCCGAGTATCGGTGACGCTGTCAGCGCAAAGCAGTGAAGTCCGCACTCTGCCGCCGAATCAAGTACTCTCGCAATAACCTCGGCGTGTATATTTCTATCTTTAACGATACCGTTCTTGCCGATATTTGCCCGTCCTGCTTCAAACTGCGGCTTAATGAGCGCCACAAAGCGTCCTTTTTCAGAAAGAATCCCCGAAATGACAGGCAGTATAAGCGTGAGCGAGATGAACGAAACGTCACACACCGCCATATCGCATAAGCCGCCGATATCACCGGGCTTTAAGTAGCGTGCATTAACGCCCTCAAACGAGGTCACACGTTCGTCACTCTCAAGCGTTTTATCGAGCTGTGAGCGACCGACATCGACTGCACGCACGTGGGCAGCACCGCGCTTTAAGAGGCAATCGGTAAAGCCGCCTGTGGAAGCACCGATGTCAACGCAGTCAAGACCCGTTACATCTATTGAAAATTCGTCAAGTGCACGTTCAAGCTTGAGTCCGCCCCGGCTGACATATTTAAGCGTTTGTCCAATAATGGAAATGTCACATTCCTCCGCCGCTTCAAACGAAGGCTTTGTTATAATTTTTCCGTCAAGTGCAACATTCCCCTCACGTATCATACGCTGTGCGGCTTCGCGGCTTTTAGCAAGTCCACGTAAAAACAAAAGCTTATCAATACGCATTTTAGAAAACGGGTATCAGCAAGGGAATAACGATACCGAGAAGTCCGCCGATAAGCACCTGAAACGGCGTATGACCGATAAACTCTTTCAGATTCTTGTCAAGATACTGTGTTTCTCCCTCGGAAATATCTTTGGCAATACGGTTTAAAACCTTCGCCTGCTCGCCTGCCGCACGTCTGACTCCCGCCGCATCGTACATCACGATAAAAGCGAGAATTGCAGACAGCGCAAATTCAGCAGTATGCGTTCCGCAGGCACGTGCCGTCGCAACAACCATCGCACTGACAGTTGCTGAATGTGAGCTCGGCATACCGCCCGACGACATGAGAATCATGAAATCGAATCTGTGATTTTTAATGATATAACGTATACACTTTATAATCTGTGCGCTAAACCAACCGGCAACCGCACAAACAAGAATATAGTTTGAAAAAATCCCCTTTAAAAACTCCATTTGATCGCCTTTCTATTTGTTTCTCGTGAGCAGGTACTCTGCAAGAGAGCAAAGAGTTTCAGCTCCCGGAAATGCGCTGAGCGCCGATATTGCATCATGGGTGAGCTTTGCGGCATATTCGCGCGCCTCGGGAATACTCATAAACGAAAGGAAGGTCGTCTTGCCGCTTTCCTTATCGCTTCCAATGGGTTTTCCGAGAATTGATTCATCTCCAACCGCATCTAAAATATCGTCAACGACCTGGAATGCTCTGCCAACACCGAGCGCATATTTTTCCGCAGCTTCGCAAAGAGCGGGAGACGCACCGCCGGCAAAGCATCCGAGAAGTGCCGCACAGCGTATCAGCTCACCCGTTTTGAGAGCCTGAAGCCGCTCTAAGGTTTCCATGTCGAATTTTTCACTTTCACCGATAAGGTCAAGCACCTGACCGCCGATCATACCGCCTATACCTGCACATTCCGACAAAAGCGAAACCGCCATGCAGTTGACCTCACCGCTTGCAAATTTGTTTCCTGCCGCAACTCCGAATGAGCGTGTCAGGAGCGCATCGCCGGCAAGAAGTGCATTTGCCTCGCCGAATTTAATGTGACTTGTCGGCTTACCGCGTCGAAGCTCATCATTGTCCATACAAGGAAGATCATCGTGTATAAGCGAATATGTGTGTATCATTTCAAGCGCACAGGCATACGGAAGTGCCGCCTCAAACGCACGTCCTGAATCCTCACCGCTCTCATTTGCGGCAAGCAAAGCAAACTGCAGAACAATAAACGGTCTCAGTCTCTTTCCGCCGCCGAGCAGACTATAGCGTACGGCATCGTAAATAACGCCGAATTTTTCATCGTCACCTGCGGCGTATCCGGTGAGCTCTGCTTCAACTGCCGCCGCACCGAGCTCCAAAAGCTTTTCTATGTTTGTATCCATTTTTATTCCTGTCCGGGAGCAAAATCTCGCTCCTCTGTATTTCCGTTCTCGCCGTGAACAAGTATTTTCACCTTCTGCTCTGCCGCATCAAGCTTACCCGAGCAGAGCTTAACAAGCTTCACGCCCTCCTCAAAGAGCGCAAGTGATTCATCAAGCGGTGCTGCACCGCCATCAAGCGCACGTACGATCTCTTCAAGGCGTGCAAGTGCTGTTTCAAATGCGATATCGTTATTGTTTTCCATGTTTACACCTCTGTTAATTTGAGTTTTCGGGAACTATCTCCACAGCCTCGCCAACGACACTGCCATCAGTCGTGCGGAATGTGAAACGCTGTCCTTTTTCGATCTGTCTGACGCTTTTGATAAGCTTGCCCGAATCGTCGAACACCGCCGAATATCCGCGTGAAATGACCGACATCGGGTTTAGTGCCTCAAGCGAAGCCGTCAGTGAAGCGAAGATACCTCGCTTTGCGGTCAGCGATATCTTCATTTCCCTCTCAAGGCTGTTTGAAAGCGAAAGAACTGCCATACGCTTGTCGTCGATGAAATTTTTGGGAGAGGTCAGCGCACGGCTTTTTGCAAGTGCCGCAAGTGAAG
>JAZNFB010000259.1:0-3862 GCA_045588895.1 Candidatus Flemingiibacterium sp. | reverse complement strand
CCGAGCTTGAGGGCGGAAACGACAGCGGTATTGAGCTTCTGTTTACATTTGACATGAATAAAAAGCTCACGGGCGTCATCGCAAATATCGCTTGTCCTGCGCAGACTCTCGAGCACAGAAGCGTTATATCCGCTGACTATTGGGGAAAGGTCAAGGAAAATCTCCGCCGCGAATATGGAGATGACATTTTCCTGCTTGCGCTTTGCTCTGCGGCAGGCGATCAGTGTCCGCGTGATATGATCCGCTGGGTAGAGCCGGAAAGTCCGATCAACGATCCGAATATCATCAGAGGCGAGGTTACAAAGCGAGTTGCCGATCCGTCAATGTTCGACCTCAAAGGCTGCGCACTTATCGGACGCAGAGTTGCAAACGAGATCGTATATGCCCTTGAGGAGGTTTGCGAATATGTCAGCGAAACCGTTCTCGAGCATAGAAATCTCACCCTTGATATGCCGCTTCGCCGCGTTACTCCTGCAGAAACTGAGGCTGCGGTGGAAGCGATCAAGAGTTTTGCGGCTCAGCTTGGCGACAGAGCTATAAATTTCAACGACAACGCAAGAATGCATGTTTACGCAGGCACGATTGCAAGAAGCGAAGTGCAGGAAACAATTAATGTTGTTCCGGTAGAGCTTCACATTATCCGCCTCGGAAATATTGCGTTGGCAACCAATCCTTATGAGCTTTTCCTCAATTACGGCAATCAGATCCGTGCGAGAAGTAAGGCATCACAGACATTCCTTGTTCAGCTTGCGTGCGGAAGCTTCGGATATCTTCCCACCGAGAAGGCTGAAAAGGGAAGTCACTATTCGGCATATATTTCCAGCGGCATTTCAGGACATGAGGGCGGAGAGCTTCTTGTTCGTAAGACAGTTCAAGAAATAAATGATATGTTAGGATAAAATGAATCCCCTGTTGCGATTCGAACCTCTGTAGATTGGGTGCAGCAGGGGATATTTGTGTTTTATGGGATGCCGTTGATGATAGTTGTCATCCTGGTGGTCACACTCGTGATGCCAGCTCGATCCGTATGCCACTCTCCGAGAGAATAAGAGGTTATCTCTTGCCTCAACTAACTATTCTCACGTCACGTGGAAAGTTATACGAATACGCCAAGTTCGTATGTTTTTTTGCCAAAACGTATTAGAGCTTAAGAAGCGCTTCACCAACAATGTCTGCTATTATGCTGTGTCCCTTATCATTTGGATGAAGCCCGTCTGGCATATATTTTGCGTCGCCCGGATCTATGGGATTGATCTCAAATAAATCAATTACAGGGATATTATTAGCTTTGCATACTTCACGAATAACATAGCGAATTACTTTAAAGAAAGATACAATAAAACAAAGTACATAGAAATAGAAGCGTGAGAATTGGCTGTTTTTCGTAAATGCACAAGATATAACAATCACAGCCTTCACATATACCATGCCTACTACATCCATGCACAGTCACATGGGAAATTACAAGAATACGCCGCCGAACAAGGTTTTATACTGTCAGGTGGCGTATTGGTTTATGATAGCGTGGATCGACTTTCGATGCAAAATCAGCAAAAATCAAGGCTAAAATAAGGATGCACAGCACTTGGCAAGTACCGCCATAGACTGTGCATTTTTTGTTTCTGTATTTTTCGCTGGGCGTGTGATTACATTTTCGATCCCGCTGATATCCGATGAGGTAAAGTCTTCCGGGATAGTGTGCTTTATCGTGTTCGGTGCAGCGAAGTATTAACTCACGAATTGTGCCGTGGACAGACTTTTGGAATGTGACTGAATATATTCCAAATTACAGCAGGTTTTTTCTGTAATACTCCTCTGTCAGCTGTCTGTTTTTTGAGTCGGGCATATAGGGAAGGTAGCGCTCGATATACTTTTTTAATGCCGTTTTATTTATTTCTCTCGGCTTTTCACCGACAGTTCTCTGATGGGTTTTAAAGAGAACATTTTCAAGCTGTTCACCCTCTAACTTTATGCCGTGAGCAATACGGCTTGTCGGAATTTCAAATTCACCGTCCGTTTCAAGGAAGCGTTGAGTGCATTTCGCGCTGCTTACCATAGCATCAATCGATGAGCATATCGTTGCATCCGTTCCGTAAATAAACCTGTCTGAATATTTTCTGAAAATGTTACACCACTTTTCGTAGTGTGCTCTGAAGCCGTCAAACATCTCCCAACCGGGCGCAAGGTCTATACAGATGCTCGGATACTTTTTTAAAATAGCTTCGATTTCGTCGGGGGCGTCTGATTTAAAAAATGCGTGTGCCAGAAGAAGATTCAGCTTCGGATGATTTTCTATCATTTTATAAGCAAGACCGATCAGTTCCTCATATGACGGATATTCTCCGTTTCCGTAAAACCAACCTAATTTTTTAAAGTTATCGGGAGCTTTGTTCGTGTCCCAGCAGTAATCGGGATCGGCGACGTGCCAGCACATATGTACTCCGTATTTTTCGCAGTGACCGATATATGCATCATAGTCCTCAAGGTGGTTTTTAACGTCAAGAAGCTTATATGCATCCGGCTTGAAATCACATATTTTAACACCGTCAAGCCCAAGCTCCATAAGCTCGTCAAGCTGGCTTACAAAGTCAAATTTGCTCCTCAGTTCGGGGTTCTCGGGGATATAAAGACAGCTGTGAGAAAAAACAGTTGGATTTTCAAGCTTTGCTATTGCGCCGAGAATGCTCTGATCCATTTCAAAACCGCCCCAAAGGTTTCCGTTATTTGAACAGCTCATATTATCGACATACGCGACACCGCTCTTATTCTGATATTCTCTCAAAGCCTCAAAAACGTCACGTCCGTCACCCATGATCCACTGGGAAATATGCATATGTCCGTCAACGATTGGTTTATTCATTTTAATTACCTCACTTTATATGTCTGCAGTCAGCTGATTGGGGCAATTATACCACATCAAGGTGAAGATGTCAAGACACCGAAAAAGCATACTTACAGGCGTGTCCCATGTGTTGTGAAAAATGTCCCGTTGTTTCGTTGAACTGGTGTTTATTTTGTGATATAATAACAATGAAAAGGAGAGTGAGTGACGTTATCAATAATACGGTATCGGGTTAATCCCACAGCGATTTCTTATGTTACCCAAAAATTTATATATTAAAATGGAGGTTAAGCAAATGAAACTCAAGCGCATTTTATCTTTGTTTATAGCGGTACTAATGGCTACTGCCTGCCGCTGTACATCCGGGCGAGTTAAGCTTCCGCCGCTTACGAATGGAGCGTAAACGGAACAGGCGAAGCACTCGTTTCAGATGCAAACCTGAAGAATCCCTCGTTCACGGGTGAATATTGGCACACCCACAGCATCACTGCTCCAGGAGGCGCCTTCTCATTGAAGAATGCTGATCTGAAGCTTCTGATGGACTCTGATTTAAAACCAACAGATACATATAAGCTCGGCTTTTGGTACAGAGATGCTGAAACTGTAAATAACTCTGTAGACGAAAACGGAGCTGAAGTCCAAAACTCCATACGTGTCGATTTCGGTTTTGTTGCTAACGTGCTCGGACTTACACAGGAAGTGGCCGTTGATGCTAACCAGTATCTTGAAACCTTAAGCATCACGGTCAACGGAAATCCGGCAACCGCAGCGGATGGCAAAACTAATAACAGAGGATACTATATCTTCCTTGAGGATGAGTGGAAGCATATAGAGTTTACATTTATCCCTGACGGACGCGGAGGCTCTCCGTATAACTATAATGGCGACTTTAACGCCGGCTGGGAATATTTCCTTAACTTCGTGCAAAAAGATGCTGCTGACGTAGTGCCGTTTGACATCGGCGGTATTACCTTTGAGCATTTGAGTGAAGACGGGGAAACCTGGACTGACGTTGACATA
>JAZNFB010000258.1:0-2001 GCA_045588895.1 Candidatus Flemingiibacterium sp. | reverse complement strand
AATATTAACGTCATTCGGTCCGAGATTTTTGTCAAGCAAAATTTGGCGCATTTGACTCGCGTTCACCCCCTTGAGATCCCAAAGCTCATCGTCGAGCCAGGAGCGCGGCTTGCTATCAAGCAAACCAAACCAAAAGCTGTTCGGTGCCATCTGCCAGACGTAGACGTCGTACTTTCTCGAAGAATCGTAGAGGGAATAGGAAGGATCAAAAACAACTGTCGCGTTGTTGACGTCATATTGCATAGCATCGTTGTTCACGGTCAATTTGACATGTCCGTTTTCGACGGACATATCATACAGAACATCCTTTCCATCTTCGGTTCTGCCGTGCAAACGGACCTTGCCATCAGCGGAATTGACAAAGCTGAGATGCATCGGCTCGGTGTAAAAATTGTCGAAGTAAGCCGCAGTGCTGCCGTCTTTGCTGATCACATAGCTGAACATAAACTCACCGTTTTCAAGACCGTGGCAGACCTTATGGTATTCGTCCTCGCCGTCACCGTCAATGTCAAACCAACAATGTTCATATATGCCCGGGTAATAGTCACTCGCGTTTTCCCCGAAAAGCATATTCCTTACAATTGCAAGATACATATTCTGATACGGCTTGATGTCGTCCAAAGCACTCCATCTTTCCAAATAATCGCCGTATCCGTAGCTTGTAAGCATATTGCTTACAGGCAGGATATGAATTTTGTCCTCGCTGATGCTGTACGTAGAAAGGATCGCGCGCATTTCCGAAGCGGTGACTGCGCGTATTTCCAGCGGCATATGTTTTTCATTATGATTCCTGTCAGAATGAGGGAAGAGCGAGAAGGACAAGCTGTGCTGTCCCGGCTGCCAGACGAAAATGTCGAGCCCGTTTGAGGCATCAAGTCCAAGATAAGTGTCATTTATCACCTCGAATTCCACCCACGCGCCGTCGGATTCGAATCGGTATCTGCCGGGGGCGTATATGTCATAATGCTCGGTGATATCATAGCTCATATAAGTGACGGATCTGCTCACCTTTCTTGCATCTTCAGTCCACCCACCTACACCTTCAAGCGGCAAAAGCTCATTTGCTCCGCCATAGCGGAAAATCTTAAAGCTCCTTCCTATACTTCGCTCCTGCAAGGATCTGTTCTTCCATTTCAGCCAAAAAACAACGTTGTTATCCTCATGTTTTGCCCAGATAAACGATGCCTCCACGCCTTTTACTTCACTGCCGCTGTCTATGATCCTGATATAATTACCGTTTGCATCATGAACCGTTTGCGGATAATAATCATATTGCTGCATCAGGGAATAAAGAACAAGCTTTTTGTGCCCGATACCGATGTTATCCCGGTCTATTTTCATCACTATATCGTCACCGCGTGCTGTCAGAATTCCCGAAAACAGGAGATGTTCTGCCTCAACTCGGTCACGCCACTCATTATACTCGGTGTTGCTGACGAGATCGCCGGTACTTTCATACTTGATATCCTCTATTTCTGCATTAAGAACCAACGCACGTATCTTTTTGCCATCATTACGGTAACGAATAACGACATCGTAGGACGCCGAATATTTAATTGATATGCTTCCTTCCATCACACTTGGACTTTCAACCGTGACGGTAGCCATCACGTCACCGCTGATGTTCCATACCCTTCCCGGAACGAGTAATTCGCGAACATCGCGCCTCGGATTCGTCAAAAAGCAGACAGAAAGGACGAGAGTTGCGACAAGTGCGATGATGATTATCCAGAATGCGGGCTTTTTGTAGTTCAGTACCGATTTTATTCTTTGCTTTACACCGACCTCACCGAAGGCGAGGGGGCACGCCATGATTCTCTTTCTGTGCAGGCTGCAGGAGAGGAGCGCCTCGGAATAGCTCTTTTTGGCGGCGGTGTCCATCGTTTTGATGACTTTTTCGTCGCAAGCCGACTCGATATCGCGGCAAAGAAGCACGTAGGCGACCCACAGAAGCGGGTTGAACCAATAAAACGCGAGGATCGCAAAGCCGATGGGCTTCCA
>JAZNFB010000257.1:0-3605 GCA_045588895.1 Candidatus Flemingiibacterium sp. | reverse complement strand
AAGAAAGCGGTTATAACGCAGGTCATGCGGCAGGTGTAACCGAGGGCGCACAGTCTGAATACGACCGCTTTTGGGATGCGTTTCAGGACTATGGAAACCGTACCGATTATGCTTGGGCATTTCGCCGATGGAATATCGATTACATTCGCCCTAAATACAAGGTGCAGAATATTACGCTTAAGTCAGAATCGTTTTTTCAGTATTCAACTGTAAAGAAGATAGAGGCGGCGTATTTTGACTTCACGGGAATTAATTCAATTGCTAACCAGCCAAGTGGTGCTGCCTATGCTATGTTCAATGCCTGCCGTCAGCTTGAAGAAATTGAGGATTTGAACATCCCGGCAGGTGCATATTACGGAACTTGGAATAACTGCGTGAGCCTTAAAAAGATCGCCGTTGTCAGATGTGCGGCAGGAAAGGCGTTCACTGTGGCTTTTAATAATTGTGAGGCTCTTGAGGATGTGACATTCACGGGAACAGTGTCAACGGACGGGCTTGATTTGCAGTATTCAACGAAGCTTAATAAAACGAGCATCAAGAGCGTTATAAACGTGCTTTCGGCATCTGCGAGCGGTAAAACTGTGACGCTTTCGGCGGCGGCGGTTAACAAGGCGTTTGAGACGGCGGTCGGTGCCGGTGACGGAAGCACTTCGGACGAATGGGCCATACTTATTGCGACAAAAACGAGTTGGAATATTTCGCTTGTTTAAGGAGGAAAAAATGAAAACAAGAACTATTATTTACGCAGACGAGGGAATGGTACTCACAGACGGTGTGACTTACGGAAAGCAGATATATCTTGCCGAAGGAGTTGACGGCGGTGAGTTTTACGAAATAACCGACGGGGAATATGCGGCTATTATGGCAGAGCAGTCTGCGGCTTTATTCATCGAGAGTGGTCTTGTGTGAATTTTTGCAAGACAATATAACTGATGGGAGGTGGAAAAATGAAAAATATCGATTGGAAACGTAAACTTACCTCGCGTAAATTCTGGACGGCGACAGTTGGCTTTGTCAGCTCGCTGATGCTCGGCTTTGGTTTTACTCAGTCGGCGGCGGCAGAGGTCACGTCCATCATCATGGCAGGCGCGACGCTTATCGCTTATATAATAGGTGAGGGTATCGTTGACGCAAGCTCTCGGAGCTCAGAGGAATAACGGGGAAGGATTGTCTCTTTCCCAAAATAAAAAAGCTGTCGCACCTAAAAAATGCTGACAGCTTGCTTTGTATATAGCGGATGATGATTACTTCTTACATCAATTACAGATAGGCTGCTTTTTTGATAATTTTTTGAATGTGAAAATGAACATAATAAGCAGTATCAATGACGTTAATATCCACGATACGGGATATACAAAAAATACAGTGGAGAGATGGTGATATTCCGGAATAAGGAAGACTGTATTCACCCAGATAATACGAAGCAGTACAGAGCCGAAAAGGCTGACAAGCATAGGAATAAATGAACGTCCGAGTCCCCGGAGTCCGGATGTCAGCACATCCATTATTCCGCAGGTGAAATAAACCTTTCCGATATAGTTCATTCGCAGGAGTCCCGCTTCAAGAGCTTCTTTGGAATCAACGAAAATTCCGAGCAGCGATTCACCGAAAATTGAATATATAACTGCGAATATAATTCCGACGGAGATTACGCAAGCCTGACCGAGAAGCTGTGATTTTAATATTCGCTTATAATTGTGTACTCCGAAGTTTTGTGAGGTGGATGAAACGACAACTGTTGTCCATGCGTTCATTGCGACATAAGCGATGCCTTCGATCGTTGCCATTGCACCGCTTCCGGAAATGGCAGCGTCACCGAAGATATTAATTGAAGATTGTATTGCAATATTTGACACTGAAAAAAGGGATGTCTGAAGTCCGGCAGGAAGACCTATGCGAATTATCTGCAAAGCCATTTTTTTGTCGAGCTTCAGCTTTTTGATATCTAAACGGAGTGCACCTGTTTCGCGCAGAAGACAGCGTATAACAAGCACTGTTGCGAGAGTTTGCGCAATTACAGTTGCTATTGCAACTCCGGCAACATCTAATTTTATAACAGTGACGAAAAGAATATTAAGTAATACGTTGAGAATACCGGACGCCATAAGAAAATAAAGCGGACGTCTTGTGTCACCGACAGCTCGGAGTACAGCCGCTGCATAGTTGAAAATGATTGACGGAGTGATTCCGAGGAAATATATGAAAATATATGTCTTTGAAAGGGGAAGAACATTATCCGGGACATTCATCATCTCAAGCATCATAGGCGCAAAAATCAATCCGATGACGGTTATAATAATTCCGGATATAACTGATATAACGAGCGAGGTGTGAAGCGTTTTTGAAAGATTTTCGTTATCTTTTGCTCCGAAAAAGCGTGCGGCGAGTACATTTGAGCCGACCGAAAGTCCCATAAGCAAGCCGACGATAAAAGAGCAGAGCGAACCGGTTGAGCTGATTGCCGCAAGAGAAACATCACCGCAGAAGGCTCCGATAATTGCCATATCAGCTGCGTTAAAGAGGGTTTGGAACATATTCGCAAGCATTACGGGAATTGCGAATTTGATGAATTTCGGAAGAAGCGGACCTTCGCACATATTTATTGTATTTGAAGCCCTTTGAACGCTTACTGCCATAATATTTCCTCCATATAAGATTAAAATGCCACTGACTATATTGTATTCCTTTGGAGTGTTAAAGTCAATGGGCAAAAAACAGAAAAACATAATATGGCAATGTTAATTTTTGATGAATTGAACAACAGCACTTGTGCGATGGCTTTGTCTGTGATATAATTAATGGTGTATACTGTAATATTTTTACATAGCACTGAAAGTCAGGGTGATTATTATGGGAAAATCAAAGATGTTTTATATTTTGTGTGTATATTTTCCTGCGGCGACGAAATTTATACTTTGAATGCGTCAAAAATAATATGCGGAGAAGATATTATGAAGACAGATCATGTTAAAACGCTGCTTGAATTTTTGAATACCCCTCTTGAATCCTCCGGTTGTTTATTTGAAAAATTTTCCGGTTTATCGGGAGCGATCACCGGTTGCGGCAATAAGCCCTTGCAGCGTTACGTTTACATTCCCGGAAAGAGAGAGGATAGGGTTTTGCTCGTTGCTCACGCTGACACGGTATGGGACAAGGTGTACAGAGAGGTGAATTTTGGCGAGCGGTTAGTTATCTTTGACGGTCAGGTGTTCCGCTCATTGAATCCAGACTGTGGAATCGGTGCTGATGACCGTGCCGGATGTGCGATGCTGTGGGAGATGCGTGAGAGCGGACACAGCTTGCTTATTGTTGACGGCGAGGAGCACGGTAAGCTTGGAGCGCGATACTTAAAAAAGACCGAGCCGAAACTTTTTTCGGAGCTTAACCGTCACAGATATATGATCGAGCTTGACTGGGCAGGAACTGATGGCTGTCTTTTTAACCAGGTTGATAATACGAAAAAATTTAAGAAATACATTGAGGACACCGCAGGCTTTAGTGACAGTAAGAAGCCCGGAGGCTGTGATTTGCAGGTGCTTTGCAGAGATATTTGCGGAGTTAATATCGGTGTCGGTTATCATGGGCATCACACAAACGGTGAAAGC
>JAZNFB010000256.1:0-8306 GCA_045588895.1 Candidatus Flemingiibacterium sp. | reverse complement strand
GACAGCGTTGAATCCTACGCTAACCGTAACTCTGCAAACCTCGGTGCAACCGTTGACACCATTGTTAAGTTCGGCGAATCGAGCTACAACTATTTCCATTGATTGCTATTAAGTAACATTTCATCCTCACTCTTAGCCGGGTGGGGATGATTTTGTTATACTCCTTTGAAAATAAAAAAATCCCTGCCGGATTCAAACCAATAGCGGTGAGAATCACAGCAGGGTGTTTTCATCAGTCGTTTACTTCTATGAGAACCTTGAAGGTTTTTTCCTTGCGTTTGTCTATCATGTCAAGCACATTAGGTATATCATCGAGCCCAAAACGGTGTGAAATCATGCCGTCCGTCTTTACGATGCCTTTGCTCATCAAGTCTATCATTTCCGTATAGTCCGTAGGAACATACATGGTTGTGCCGAAAAGCGAAAGCTCATGCTGAACAAAATCCGGCAACTTCGGAATGTTATAGCCATTCTGAAGAACACCGACAATTACTATTCTCGAACCTCTGTGTGCGATTGTGAGAATATTGTTCATAACTGTTCCTTTTTCGCCGACACAGTCGTAATAAACGGTAATCTTTTCTTCGCCAAGGCGTTTTAATCCGCTTGCAAGGTCTTCCCCTGAGACGTCAATTGTTCCGCTTGCGCCAAGTGATTCGGCGAGCTTCAAGCGTTCATTGTCCATATCTGCAATATATACCTTCTTGGCACCAAGCGCAAAACAGCTTTGCATACAAAAGATACCGATCGGTCCGGCTCCTACGACCAGAACCTTGTCATTTTCGTTAAGTGACGCTCTTTTTGCTCCGTGATAAGCAACGCACGCAGGCTCAACAAGTGCCGCATCATCTATACTCATCTCATCGGGAATTTTTATTGCCATTTCGGATGAGATGCAGAAATAATCACACATAGCACCGTCTGCCTCTGCTCCGGTACAGCGCAGTTTTTCGCAGAAATTATATGTATGCGTTTTGCAGGCATCACATTCGCCGCAAACAAGATGGGGAATAACTGTAACACGCTCTCCGACTCGGCTTTTAGCAGCACCGTCGCCCGTCATATCGATAACGCCGGATATCTCATGTCCCGGTACAAGCGGATATGATACGTATGGGTGAAGTCCCCTGTATATCGTGGGATCTGAACCGCAGATGCCGATTCTTTTAACGGCGATACGCACCTCACCTGCCGCCGGAATCGGTGCTTCACATTCGGTCATGCCAATTTTATAAGGCGCTTCCAAAACGATTTTTCTCATTATATCTTTCTCCTGTAGCTTCACTTATGCGCCTCTTACGGCTTCAATTCCCATAAACTTACAGAACATCGCAAGCGCATCCGCAACCTTGGGATCGTGAATGAGTACGCCGTGATGAATAACGCCTACTTCAATCATTTTTTCTTCCCAATCTGCCACGTCGTTTACCTTTATCCATGCATATGCACCGCGTGTCATCGGGCCGATATCAACTGCCTCACCTGTTCCGTAGAACATACTGAATTTTCCGCCGTACTCAACCATACGTGCGCAGGTTACAGGTCCGTCCTTCATGCGGAATTCCATCGAGCCGTGGCAGGTGGGACTCCAGAGACCGAGTCGCTCGTTCATCATGAGGTGCTTCTTGCAATCGGGAGCACAAAGCTCACAAGCGGCATTTCCGCAGTGCCATGCAAGCCATACATTGGGCTCGGTTGGATGCAGGTCTGTCCAGTCGATGAAATCTGCGGGAGTTTCGCCGAGTGCACAGCCGTTGAGAATATGCATTGTTACAGCGCCCATTGTGTCAACCTCACAGCCAACGGAATAACCCTGAGAATTAAGGCGAGAGAAGGTTGAACAAGCGGCGATATTATACTTGTGCTGAAGTGTTTCCCAGCAGCTTGATGCGATTATTTTACAGTGATGCTCCTCGGCGAGCTTGATAAGTGTCAGCTCGAAGCGTGCCTGATTGATAATGGCGTTTGGAATCTCGTCCGAAAGGATATCAGCGCCGCTTCTTATCTCGTTTGCGACTCTTATTACATCGGGATCATCGGGCGAAATGGCGTCCATATATTCATAAGCGGTTGCAAGATCCACGGGAACGACAGTCTGCGCAAATTTGTTCATCAGGTCCTCTTCGCTGTAAAACTGTGACTCAAACTTTGTCGGTCTAACGCCAACCTGAAGGATTCTTGCGCCAACGAAATTCGATATCGCATTGCAGGCACGTGTGAAGCTTTCAACCTTCTTTGCAAAAATGCTGTCCTCGGGATTGCAGGTGATAATATGTTCAAATTTAAAGCCTCTGCGTTTGAGGGCAGAGCAGGTCATAAACTGTCCGCACCATGTGTCGGTTGCACGGTTACCGTATTCGGAATAAGGGCCGCTCTTGGTTGCAAAATGAAGCACCGGCATATCACGTCTCATTTTTGCCATGAGTGCGCTGACAGCGATTTCGAGTCCGAAGTTCATGTTGCCGATAATGATACCCTGCACGTTTTCCTTTAAGAAAAGCTCCGCTGTTTTGATGCCCTCGTCAACAGTACCGACGCATCCGTCCTCTGTCAGCTCCTCGGAGGGAACAACGATTTCAAGTCCTGGGATGTTTTTAAATACCTCAAGACAGCGTGCACGCATCTTGCCTGCCCATTTTCCTGTGTACTGGTTACCGTCCCAAGACTCCCATGTTGATGGAACAAATCCGATTTTTACCTTTTGCATGATATGTATCTCCTTTTTAAAAATTATTTATTTTTGCTTCATACTCATCTATTGCGTCCTTGCCGTCGAGTATTTTATATGTAAGCTCGAATATACGACTTTCATTTTTTGAAAGTGTTACAAGTGCGCCGTTTTCCTTTGCCTTGGCGTATCCCTGCGGAAGTGCGGTGCAAGGCTCAAGCCCGACGACATATTCTTTTTTGTTCATCATTTTCCACTGATTGAAGCTTGGAAGCTGATTTTTATTATATTCAAGCGCAACGCCAAGCTCTAATTTGTCGTTTATAAATGCAATGCGGACTTTACCGTCAGTATCGGTGTTCATGTCGTGTGCATAACAGCGTTCCGTCATGCCGAGTGTGGGCTCCTCGCAGGTGAACGCTTTTTCAATATCCCTTTTGGCATCCTCACTTTGAGGTGTGACAGTTTTGGAATTTGAAACGAAGCGGCTTCCTGCGTCGAGCAGCGGATAACCGAAATTTATATGGTAAAGTAACATTATATCCTGCTCGCAGGCGGCACGGTTTGTCACGGTGTCATGCAGCTTAAACTCATTCTTGCCGTAAGCGGTGACTATCTCTCGGCGCAGTGTCAGATGCTCACCGTGGAGAATCGCTTCGCTCATAAGTCCGGATGCTTTGATTGTGTACTCTCCGTTTTCAAAGTCCTCAAAAAGTGAAACCTGCTCTGCGGCGGTGTTTGATATTCTGCCGTGAAGCCCGTACATTCTATCGCCGATAACCGGATGTGATACAATCTCCGGTCCTCCGACGTTTAAAAGTCCGCAGGTGGTAAGTGCACCGGCAAAAAAACTGTGTAACCAATTCATACCGTCGCCATCGTAATAAGCGGGCGAAACAATTCCGGTTTTGGACATATAGCTAAGCGGCACGCCTCTGTAATTTATCCATGCAATATCCATCCCTCGTCCCGGCAATACGACAAGCGATAAGCCCGAGCCGGTTTGTATTTCAACAGCCTCAGTCCCTTTTGCCTTTCCGTCCATCATTTCAAAGTGGCGTATGCCGGCTATCTGTGACATATTTCCGATTTTATCGAGATCTGCGTTTTTATAATCCCAGAATTTCATGCTTTCAATCCTCCCAAAGCTCAATAGCGCGTTTTTCCTTATGTGAGCGAAGTGCCGCAGTCAACAGCTTATGAGAAAGTACCGTTTGTTCGGGCGTGAAGCAACCAAATTCAACGGCTTCACCACATATTTCCTTTATAAATGCACACCACATCTGCAAAATCGAATCGGTGAATCCAAATTCGAAAATTCCGCCGGTTATTGTTCCAAACTGCGGCTTATATCCGACATTCAGCCTGCACCATGCCTGCTCCTTGCCGACTGCCTGCGTATAGAAGAATGCACACGGGTCGTTGCTTGAAAATTTTCCCGAGCACTCAAGTCCGTACACCTCGATAAACCACTCATTCGTCGAGCCGGGTGACATTCTTTTTGTTTCAAGAATCATAGGGAATATATCTCCGTTTGCATCGCTGGTTTCACAAACCAAGGTTGCGTTATCCCATGTTTTACAGGGAGCAATTCCGCCATTGCCGTCAGGACGTTCCTTGACTATATCCGAAAGCACCGCATAGACATTTAACGGCTTCCAACCAACATGAAACGGTACGTGTTGTGTATGTATTCCGAGGTCACCCATACAGCCGTATTCGCCGTTTATTTCGATTATTCTTTTCCAGTTGATCGGTTTTTCGGTGTCCATATCGCTACTGTGGTTAAAGCCTGCGTGAACCTCGATGATTTTGCCGAAACGCCCTGACTTTATCCATTTGATCAGCTCCTGACACGCAGGGAAAAACGGAAACTCACTCGCACAGCGAACAATAGCCTCCGGATGCTCCCTGATCGCCGTCATTATCTCATTGTTAGCCTCGGCATCGATACCAAACGGCTTTTCGCCGAGTAAATGCTTTCCTGCCCTGATGATATCGCTGTATACCTTGCCGTGAAGATTATGGGGAAGTGCACAGTAGATTGCGTCAATATCTGATTTATCAAGAAGCTCACGGTAGTCTGACACGGAGTATTTTACCGAGTCAAAATTATCTTCAAACCAAGAGCGTGCCTGTGCATTAAAATCGCAAACACCGACGATTTCGGGGGCGGCAGGTGTATCAATAAGATGACACCATCTTGCGGCGGCCGAACCAAATTCACGTCCCATAAGACCGCAGCCGATGATTCCAAAACGAATTTTCTTTTTCATATCTTTCCTCTCGTTTAATTATTGTAAAATTCTTTAACTGTACCGTACAGTCGCTCGTACCTTGCGAACAAGTCTTGATAGACCTCATGCTTTTTCGTATCCGGGGTGAACACTTCCTTGGTGCGGACAAGCGCATCTGCTGCTTCCGTGAAGCTATTGTAAGCTCCCATTGCGATACCGCCTAAAATTGCTGTTCCAAGCGTGCCCGGCTCGGAGTTTTCAAGCCTTGCAACGGGGATGCCCATTATATCCGCTTTCAATTGAAGCAGCTCGTTATATCTTGACATACCGCCTGCCGCAAAGAGCTTTTCGGTTCTGAAGCCTGCCCTCTCGAGGCATTTGAGGTTTATAAGCATTTCAAAGTTAAGTCCCTCAAGGAGCGATTTCGTCAACTCGCCTCTTGTTGTTCCGAGATTAAGTCCCACAATTGCACCGCACGAGGAATCATCCATATAAGGCGTAGCCGCACCGGCAAAATGGGGAAGCATGAACAACCCCGACGGCGAATCCGGAAGCTCTGTAATCAGTTCGCTGTAACTGCCGCCGATAATGCCGTTATACCATTTGAAAAGACTTCCGGCAGTTCGCGTGAATGCGTATGTGACGTAAAGTCCCGGGGCGATATGTGGAACACATACGAGACTCGATGCTTTCATTGTATCGTTTATCATCAGGGAGTCAAAGGCAGGGACTATACATTCATTCGAGCCCATTCCGTCAAGTGCTGTACCGCTTTTCAATATTCCTGCACCGAGCGCGGCACAGGGCTGATCGTGTCCGCCTGCAAGCAATGTAACTTTACTTGGAAGTGACAGCTCGGAAGCTATCTTACTGCTTATCTCGCCGACACGTGTGCCCGATGCGACAGGGCGTCCGAGCAGACTTATGTCGATATCCGCACGCTTAAGTATCTCGTCAGACCAGCACTTTTTGCTGACGTCGAACATCATTGTTCTTGCGGCAAGGGAATAATCCGTGTGATGTTCTGCGCCGAGCATCATAAGTATAAAATCGGCAAACATACAAAAATAGGTTGCTTTTTCATATATTTGCGGCTTGTTTCTTTTTATATAGAGTAACTTGGCAAGCGAATACATTGCATCGGGAACTGCACCCGTGATTTTGTATATCTCATCATTTTTAAGCCCTTTTGAAAATTCGGCAAGCTCAAAAGAACCCCGTGTATCGCTGTATGAAATGGATTTATCTATAACGTGCCGATTTTCATCAAGCAAAACGAACATCTCTCCGAATGATGTAACGCTTATTGTTTTAAGCTCGGACAAATCGTTTTCAAGGCAAAGCTGTTTTATAGTCTCAAAAACGCACTTACAAACAACCTCAGCATCAAGCTCACAAAACGCTCCCGAATATTCAAACGAGTATTCTCTTGAAGAAAAAGAGACAACCCTGCCGTTTTCGTTAATAACCGAGGTTTTACATCCGGAGCTGCCGACATCTATTCCCATAAAGAGCATAAAATCACCGCCAATCTTATTTTATGTTTATCATATCATATTTTTTATAAAGTTTTCATTGACTATTCTGCAAAAAATATGATATAATAAACACGTTCAACGTTATCTGATTCTACACGGGAAAGGTAAGACGAAAATATGACAAACGATATTATCATTGATGCAATAAATCCGTTTTCGATAAATGCAAACAAGCTGAACGTCACCAAAACATCTCCAACGAGGCTCAGTGCTCCACATATTCATGACCTTTGCGAGATATATGTGAACATTACGGGGAATGTTTCATTCATGGTTGAAAAAAATATTTATTCGATTGAGCCGGGAGATATTATAATAACGAAGCCTTATGAATATCACCACTGCATATATCACGATGACAGCGACCATTTGCATTATTGGATAATGTTTTCGCCGCATGAAAATCCGAAGCTTTTTGACTTCTTTCTTGAGCGTGAACGGGGTACGGGCAATCATATACGTCTGACCGAGGAGAGGCTTGAAAATTTCCTGTCTCTGTGCGAGCGGATAACCCGGGTGAATCCTGCGCACCGTGTTTCTGCCGTTGCCGCTTTTTTTGATATAATATCGTGCATAGCGAGAGGGCATGAAAAATACAACGTACAGGATGTCAACAAAAACCTGCCGCAGAATGTAAATGATATACTGAATTATATCAACAAAAACTATTCCTCGATAAAAAACATAAATCAGATCGCCTCAACCTTTCATATAAGCATCACAACCCTTGAGCGTTACTTCAAAAAGCATCTTTCCATAACTCCGAGACGTTATCTTGAAGATAAGAAGCTGACACACGCCTGTATGCTGCTACGGCAGAATTTCAGTGTTACCGATGCCTGCTTCGAAAGCGGATTTGACGATTATTCGCATTTTATTATGATATTCAAAAACAGATTCAGTACAACGCCGCTTAAATACAAAAAAACCATATTGAACCCGTAACGAGAACAATATGGTGGAGATTTGAATAAAATAGGGAAGCCTTGCAGAGGGGGATAGTGATACCGCAAGGCTTTTTGCTTTGTAAGCCTTAAATGCACTGCAAAATAAAAAAATACGGACAGCGAACCGTCCGTAAATTTCTTTGGTCGGAGTGAGGTGATTCGAACACCCGACCTCTTGGTCCCGAACCAAGCGCTCTACCAAGCTGAGCCACACCCCGAAATTTTGCGTTGCCTCATCGCAACATGAATATTATAGCAAAGTTTTGGGCGTTTGTCAAGGGGTTTTACGACTTTTTTTAAAAAAGTAAATTCTCAAAGTAAGTTCTACGGCAGAAATTGCTACGGATGCTACTGCGAGAATTTACATCCCACAAAAAACTGCACAGATTATTACACTATAAAATTTGTAATTCATGCGTATTTTGACTTGATTTTTGTCTTTTTATGTGGTATAATCAAGTTGTACTTATAAAAGTGCAGAAAAACACAGAGTAGATTATAGTGCGTAAAGTGTCCCATGAACGGGGAGTTGTCTTGGGAACGAAGGGCAGATATGCCTGCGGTGCTATGGTCGCATCCCGCTGTTGCATAACGGAGATATCTCCTATTATGTGGCAATACGGAATGTCATTTTAAGGAGGTATTTTTTTATGCAAAAACAAGATTTGAGTAATGATCAGTTATACCGTACGCCATTTTCGGGCAAGTACTGGAAGGATGCGGCATTACAGCTTTTTAATGTTCGGGTGCTTTGCGCTGCGGCGATACTTATTGCGCTTCGTGTCGTTTTAAAATCGCTTCAGTTCCCGGTCGGTCCGAGTCTTAATGTGCAGATCGGATTCTTTATAAATGCACTGGGCGCGACTGTATTCGGTCCGGTTGATGCGATTATTGCCGCCGCTATTACCGATACTCT
>JAZNFB010000255.1:0-3928 GCA_045588895.1 Candidatus Flemingiibacterium sp. | reverse complement strand
TATCGAGTTCACCGTTCAGGCTCAGCAGCCCGAACAGCCCGAGAATCCCGAGCAGCCTGAGAACCCCGAACAGCCCGAGCAGCCCACCACCGGTGCATGTAATGGAAGTGCAAGCGCTGCATCCGTAATCGCAATCGCTATGCTCGCTGCCGGCGCAATCGTTGCAAACGATATTATTAAGCCCAAGAAGGTTAACGAAGTTAAAAAGCAGCTCGACGCTCTTAACGAGGTGCTTGCAGGAACCTCCGATGCAGCAGTTATCGACCTTACGATGGCACAGAGCAAGCTTGGCAAGGGCATTTACGCCGATCTCACTCTCGTTGACGGAAATGTGGCACGTGAATTTACAATGGACACCGTAACGGTAGTCGGCGGTGACGCAAAATCCCCGTCCATAGCGGCGGCATCTATACTTGCAAAGGTTACCCGTGACCGTCAGCTTTATGAACTGGATAAAGAATATCCGACGTTACTTTTAGCAAAGCACAAAGGCTACCCGACAAAGGCACACTACGAGGTGCTCAAAGCGTACATAGCCGAAAACGGCGAAATACCGCCCATCTACCGCCACAGCTTCTTAAAAAATCTCGACACAAAATGAGATACAAAAGCGCAGTCGGTCTGCGAGGCGAGGAGCTTGCCGTTGAATATTTGGAGAAAAACGGATACACGGTCACAGCTCGGAATCTTCACATTTCTCATGATGAAATCGACATAATCGCAGAGGATGAAAAATATATTGTTTTCGTGGAGGTAAAGGCACGCGCACAAACCGCCTCCAATATGAGATATGGCCGTCCCGCATCGGCAATCGACTATAATAAAAAGCAAAAGCTGATACGTGCGGCAGAGGAATATCTTCGCCGAGAAAAGCCCGGAAAAGCACCGAGAATAGACGTTATCGAGGTCTATCTTCCGCCAATCAGCGAGCGTACGCCAATTGATATTGCAAAGCTGATACCGACAAAGATAAATCACATCCGAAACGCGGTTCATAAATAAAGCACACGAAAGGAAGCATAATGCAGAACCTTCCTCTTTTCGATTTGCACTGCGACACACTTTACGAAGCAATAAAGCAAAATGTAAATCTCACGGAGAATAAGCTTCACCTTGATTTCACACGGCTAAAGAAATACACACCGTTTTGTCAGATACTCGCCGTGTGGAGCGACAGCAAAATCGACGAAAACACAGCATACAAAAAATTTTTTGAAGCACGCAAAAAGCTCAATGATGAGCTTCTCTTTGCAAATGTCAGCGGCATTCCGGTTCGGCTTGTTACAGACACACACGGAATCACAAACGCCTCAATTGACAAAGAAAACGCCGTATTTTTAGCAGTCGAGGGCGGTAAGCTTATATGCGATGACATTTCCCGTCTCAATGCTCTCTATGCTTGCGGTGTAAGATTCCTGACACTCGTTTGGAACGATCCCTGTCTGATTGGCGGAGTTAACGGCGATGACGAGGGGCTGACAGACTTCGGCGTGTCCGTTGTCGAGCGCTGTTTTTCGCTTGGTATTATTCCCGATTTGTCGCACGCATCGGATAAAATGTGTGACGAAGTTATCGCTCTTGCCGAGGAAAACAGCAAAGTTTGTATCGCAACCCATTCAAATTCACGTTCAGTCTGCAATCACAGCCGTAACCTGACCGATGAGCGATTCTGCCGTATAATAAAGCTCGGCGGTATCGTCGGTATAAGCCTTGCGCCCATGCATCTGACGAAAAATGAGGTGTGTACCGTTAACGATATTGTGCGTCATATTGAGCATTATATGTCGCTCGGCGGCGAGGATACGGTTTGCCTCGGATGTGACCTTGACGGCGTTGAAAGCTTACCCGAGGGAATCAGCGGAGTATCCGATCTTGAAAAAATTGCCGATGCTCTCGGACGAATTAACTATACGGATAAGCAAGTTAAAAAGATATTTTATGCAAACGCCCGAAATTTCATTTCTCTATGGCTAAAATGAGATTTTTATGGTAGAATATATAATTGGAAAAAACAAAAAACGCCAAACGGCGAAAATAATAAAATTCACGGAGGTTCCTATGAACTATATTACAACAAGAGGCGGTAAGGACTGTGTTTCTGCCGCAGGAGCCATCAAGCAGGGACTTGCCTCGGACGGCGGTCTTTTCATGCCCGAAGCAATACCCACGCTTGACACAAAAGCTATATCAAAGCTCTGTTCAATGTCATATCCCGAGCGTGCAGCTTACATTCTCTCTCTTTTTCTCACCGATTATACATATGACGAGCTGCTTGCAGATTGTGAAAAGGCATATTCAACTGACCGTTTTGTCGGAGGTGCCGCACCGCTTCATAAGTTAAACGACGACACATTCGTGCTCGAACTTTGGCACGGTCCGACATCCGCCTTCAAGGATATGGCACTGCAGATCATGCCGAAGCTTCTCTCCTCTGCGCTTAAGAAAACAGGTGAAAAGCGCACCGCATTCATCCTCGTTGCAACCAGCGGTGACACAGGTAAAGCGGCACTTGAGGGTTACCGCGACGTTGACGGCGTTAAGATCATGGTGTTCTACCCCGTTGACGGTGTAAGCCGCGTGCAGAAATTACAGATGGCAACACAGCTCGGCGAAAATGTTTCGGTATGTGCAATCGAGGGCAACTTCGACGACGCACAGACAGGTGTTAAAAAGATTTTCTCCGATAATGAAATGGCGGATTTACTCAACAGTAACGGCGTTTTCCTCTCCAGTGCAAACTCAATCAACTGGGGCAGACTCGCTCCGCAGATCGTTTATTACGTTTCGGCATACTGTGACCTTATTGAGCGCGGTGAAATCATCTCCGGCGAGAAGATCGATGTAACCGTTCCGACCGGCAACTTCGGTAACATTTTTGCGGCATACATCGCCAAGATGATGGGACTGCCGATAAACCGTCTTGTCTGCGCTTCCAACAAGAATAACATCCTCACAGATTTTCTCGAAACGGGTACATACGATCGCAACAGAAGCTTCTATACAACCATGTCCCCGTCTATGGATATTCTCATCTCCTCAAACCTTGAACGTCTTCTTTATGTGCTCGGCGGCGCAGAAAATACCGCAGAGCTTATGAAAAAGCTTAACACAGAGGGATGCTACACCGTTGATTCCACACTCAAAGCAAAGCTTGACGCACATTTCACCGGTCTTTTCTGCGATGAGGACAACACCGCAGCCGAAATCAAGCGTACATTCGAGGAGGACAAGTACCTCATCGACACTCACACTGCAGTCGGTCTTAACTGTGCAAAGCAGTATATGGCGAAAAACCGCAGCGGACTCAAAATGGTCGTTGCATCAACCGCAAGCCCGTATAAGTTCGCATCGGATGTTTACACCGCCGTTGCAGGTAAAGCACCGACCGACGAGCTTTCGGCACTTGATGAGCTTTCCGTTCTCACGGGTACAGAAATCCCTTATCCGCTGAAGGATATCGACAAGCGCGAGGTACGCTTCAAAACCGTTATAAGCAAGGATGCAATGCCCTGCGAAGTCAAGAAAAATCTCGGAATAAAATAAAAACGGCAAAAGTATCATCACAGCGAATCATTCCGTATTTTAAAGAAAGTCAGGAGGTTATGAATGTCACTGTACGTTTTATCGGATACACATCTTTCAATAAGTGACAACAAGCCAATGGACATCTTCGGAGCACGCTGGAGTGGATATACCGAAAAGCTTCGCACCCGATGGAACCGTGTCGTTACGCCTGATGATACGGTTGTCATTGCAGGCGACATATCATGGGCAATGAGTCACACGGGGGCGCTTGAGGATCTTCGTTTTATCGAAAATCTTAACGGCAAAAAGATAATCGGACGCGGAAATCACGACTATTGGTGGACATCGCTTAAAAAGCTTAATACCTTATGCGAGGAAAACGGCTTTGAAACGATAAAGTTCC
>JAZNFB010000254.1:0-2752 GCA_045588895.1 Candidatus Flemingiibacterium sp. | reverse complement strand
GGTTGCGTCAACGAAATAGCTGATGAGAATAAAAACCGCAACAACAGCCAGGATATATGGCATGAGCTGATGAATAAGGCGCGACGGATCGCCACCCTTTGCCGAGGTGTTATTTTTTCCCTTTGCCGCAGATGAGGATTTTGCGTGTGTTCCGCGGTAAGATTTTTTAGTTGTACTATTTTTCGCAGGAGTCTTGTTTGAAGGCATTTTTTGTCCCCTTTTTTGATGTATCTTTAAGTATAATCCGGGTTATACTGAACATTGAAACCATTACATAAAAATATATACTTTAATATTATAACATATATTTTTTAAAATTACAACCCAAAAATTATGATTATCATGAAAACTTTACTGAAATTATCAACAAAAACACTCATCAAAGCCCTTTTTCTTGCATTTATCGCAATTTTTGCGGGTGTCGTGAACGGTTTTCTCGGCACAGGCGGCGGTATAGTGCTGATGTTTGCCCTCTCAATACTTCCGGCGGAGGACGACAATGCAGTGCGTGACCGTTTTGCCACCCTCATCGCAGTCATACTTCCCCTCTCGCTTATATCCGTTATCTCATACGGTGAGCGCATAGATTTTTCCGCCTCAACGCCATATCTTATACCGGGAATGCTCGGTGGTGTCAGCGGTGCACTGTTACTTGACCGACTTAACGTCAAAATCGTGAAAAAGCTTTTTGCCATAATGGTCATATGGGCAGGAATAAGCTTTTTGAGGTAACATTTTATGATAGATTTCATTGTTGGATTTACAGTTTCGGTTCTTTCGGGACTCGGCATAGGCGGCGGTGGATTGCTCGTTATATGGCTTGTGCTTTTTTCCTCTGTAGAGCAGCTTACTGCACAGGGCATAAATCTCGTTTATTTTTTATTTTCATCCGGCGCATCAATGCTTGTCCATCTGACAAAGCGGCGTTTTAATCTGAAGCTGATAATTTTTTTGATATTTTTCGGCTCAATCGGAGCTTTAATTGGCAGTCTCCTTGCAAAAAACACTTCGCCCGAGCTTATCAGAACAGCATTCGGTATACTGCTCATCGGCTCGGGCGTTATGACGTTATTTAAAAAAAGTTAATATTCACCACACTAATTATTCTCTGCGGTATCCTTATGTTTATTTATAAATTCCTCCACACCGCCGTCACGGATATCGATTCTGGTCTCTTCTTCTCCGGTCAATGTCAGATAAATATACATCGGGGGGCTGTCTATATATCCGCCGCCTATCCAAAGTTCAAAGCCCTCATCCATTCTGTAAACACGGATATAAAGTCCTGAACCGGTTTCGATAAATTTGAAGCCCTCAAAATCCTCCCATGTGAGGTCCTTACCTTTTGCAGAAAGCTCAATCACCTTGTCAAGGGTAAGCTTAGGCTTCGGAAGATAATCTGTAACCTTTACCGGATTCCATACCACCCCTGTCGGCGATTCATTTGAATAAAGCTCAAGCTTATCTTCGATTTGCACCACCTTTAAGAAATAGTTGCCCTCTTTTGGAGCTAAATAATCATCACACAACATCTTATAACGCTCGGGATCATCCTTAGCGGCTTTTATGTAGTCAACCGTCTCGGGATCACGGTTGTAATACTGATGTGTCATGGTGTAAATGAATATAGCTTCGTTACCGGTTTCGTTCCAATCGGAGATCTCAAGGCTCAATATTTCGTAATGGGGATCGTACGCCTTGTGAAACTCCTCTGCCAAAAATTCTTCGGTTGCTCTGACAAGGTCACTGCTGTAAAAAGGTTCAGCATTTTGTTCCTTTTCTTCCGGCATCGTCTCGGGCACTGAATGTTCTCCCTCCCAGACGTTCAGAACCACATTTGGCTTCTTTAACCATTCTTTAAGATATTCATAAAAATTTTCTTTGGAAACGCTTTCACCATCAATATAATACGAAATAATCGGTGTGACCGGATCAGATTCGCTGTATGCGATTTTATTTATCGTATACGTATCTCCGTCAAATGAAATTCTTCCAACTCCGTGGTCTGCAACGCCGCTTGAAAACGAAAACGTACCGTCGTATTTAAGCTCCGTAAACGCTCTGTACGGAAGCTCATACGCATATGCTCTCTCGTCTGTATAGTGCACAACAAGGAAACCGTAATATTCATTGCTATCCACCTTCAGGCTGAGTACATCTTCATAGCTTCTGTCACCGTCAAGATCAATATGTGCTGAATTAATAACCGTTACACCATAGCGTTCTTCGTATTCATGGATATACATTTCCTCTTTGCTTGCGGTGTCATAAAGCAGTGTGTTGTGTATCGTTTTCACTTCATCCGGTTCATCAGGGTCAGTCCCTTTGGGATTTGTTAAAAAGCAAATTGCCGTCGCCGCACAAGTAACTATTGCCAATAAAACTATCCAAAATGCGGGCTTTTTGTAATTTAACACAGTCTTTATCCTCACTTTCACATTATTTTCGCCGAATGCAAGCGGACAAGCCGTAATCATTCTTCTATTCACACTGCAGTCGAGTAACGCTTCTGAATAATCCGCACGCTCGACTTCACTCATATCTCTGACAACACGCTCGTCACAAGCCATCTCAATATCGCGGCAAAGAAGTATATACGCAAGCCATATAACAGGATTGAACCAGTGAACGGAAAGCAGAATAAATCCAAGCGGCTTCCATAGGTGGTCACGTCTGCTGATATGCGCTTTTTCGTGTTCAATAACGTAACTCATATTAACCGCATCAAGACTCTCCGGCAGATAAATACGAG
>JAZNFB010000253.1:0-2037 GCA_045588895.1 Candidatus Flemingiibacterium sp. | reverse complement strand
TGGTATGTTGTAGACAGCCGTCAGTCGATGCACTTCAAGCAGGTTTTCCGCCTTGCAAAGAAGGCAGGTCTTGTAGATGACGATACGGTGCTTTACCACGTCGGCTTCGGTACGATGAACGGAAGCGACGGCAAGCCTTATAAAACGCGTGAGGGCGGAGTTATGAGCCTTTCTGTGCTTATTGATTCTGCAAAGGCGGCAGCAAAGGAGAGAATTGAAGCTTCCGAGGTTGCAAAGGATTTGACTGATGCTGAGCGCGACGATGTTGCCGAGAAGATAGGCATTGCGGCGATAAAGTTCGGTGACCTTATAAACCACCGCGCCCGTGACTATATATTTGATCTTGACCGTTTCCTTGCAACAGAAGGAAAAACCGGACCGTATCTTCAGTATACGGTTGTGCGTATAACAAGCCTTCTTAACAAGGCGATGGAGGCAAACGCCGCTCCCGGAAAGCTTCTTCCCCCGCAGAGCGATACAGAGCGCGAGCTTCTTATAAAGCTTTTCTCCGTCGGAGATGTGCTTTTGCGCGCGTTTGAGGATAAAACTCCCAACGCAATCTGTGAGGTTATGTTCGACATAGCAGGGCTTTTCAATCGCTTCTATTTTGAAAATAAAATTCTCGCACAGGAGAACGAAGGAATTCGCGCATCATGGCTCGGTATTATCGAGCTTGTAAGAAGAATGCTTCTTATGCTTCTGGATATCTTCTCAACAGACGTACCGGAAAAGATGTAAGTTTCAGTGAGGCTTATTTATGACTAACACAAACTCAATTTCACAGCCGATATTTTCAAATCGTGCTCTCGTTTCACTTGCGGTTCCGATAGTGCTTGATGCGCTTCTTGCAATTGTTGCGGGAATTGCAGACTCATCAATGGTTTCTACGGCGGGCGAGGCGGCTGTCAGCGCAATTTCACTTGTTGACTCGTTGAACATCATGTTTATTCTTATGTTCAATGCTATGACGACCGGCGGTGTTGTCGTAACGTCGCAGTATATCGGAAGCCGTAACATAGAGCGGGCAAAATGCAGTGCAAATCAGCTTCTGTATGCATCCGCTGCAATTGCAACAGTGCTTATGGTTCTTCTTTTGTGTTTTATTCCGCAGATTATAGGTCTCGTTTACGGAACGCTTGAAGCAGAGGTATTTAAAAACGCAAAAACATACTTTTTCTGGACACTTCTGGGATATCCGTTTTTCGCAATAGGAAGCTCGTCTACGGCACTCTTGCGTGCTCAGGCAAAAAGCGGAGCGGCGCTTATGCTTACCGGTGCCGTTAATCTCCTGAATGTTATCGGAAACGCCGTACTTATTTTTGGTTTTGACCTCGGTGTTGCGGGTGCCGCCATTTCCACAACATTTTCACGTATAGTATGGGCAACGGTTGGTCTTATAATGCTTCACAACAAGGATTTACAGGTGCATTTTGAAAATCTTCTGAAGTTTAAGCTTGATTTTGATATTTTGCGCCGCGTGTTCAATATCGGCGGAGCAAACGGTCTTGAAAACGGTCTCTTCCAGATGGGAAAGCTCCTTGTTGCGAGCCTTGTTTCCTCTTTCGGAACAATTGCAATCGCGGCAAACTCCGTTGCAAACACGCTCTGCAACATCGGTTGGACAACCATCGGTGCCTTTGGTACGGTGCTTCTCACCGTTGTCGGGCAGTGTATGGGTGCGCGCGAGCCTGAGCAGGCAAAAATGTATACGAAAAAGCTCGTAAGCTTTTGCATAATTCTTACATTTGTACTTTTCGGAAGCGTTTTTCTTTTCAGAAATCAGCTAGTCGGCATATTCGATTTTGGCGAGGAAGCGCTTCGTGAGTCGGCAAGAATAACCGGTGCCGGTGCGCTTCTTACCATCTGCTCGGTGTATGCGTGGTCGTTTGTTCCGGTTGCTGCATACCGCGCCGCGGGCGATACTAAATACGCCGTAATCCTTGCGGTGTCGAGTATGTTCACGTTCCGTGTCGGGCTGTCGTATCTCCTCGGGCATTTCTGCAATATGGGACTTCTCGGCGTGTGGATAGGAATGTG
>JAZNFB010000252.1:0-6836 GCA_045588895.1 Candidatus Flemingiibacterium sp. | reverse complement strand
CGTCAGTGAGCCGGGACATACATATAAGTGCGCCGCATCGCACGCATGGGAATTAATGAACACCCTTGCGATCCGCGTTCAGATAATTGACGAATACCTCGCGCAGCTCAATATCAAATTCGTCTTTGACGGTGATGATGTCAAGGTCACAATGACCAAGGCTGCGGAAGATTTCCTCGAAGAATATAAGGGCGAGGCAACCGGCAAAAAGGCGTGAATTTATATTCACTCTGATTTAAAAATCGAATAAAAAAGAACGGAACACTGCCCTAAAGATTGAGCGGTGTTCCTTTTTATATGGCTTTATATGAACGGTGTGCCTGTTGGGAGAGTGTGCTGTGCAAGGTAAGTTGTGTCGGAATGAGGACGCAGGTCAACAGAGCGTATCCTCTCACGCAGTTTGAGAACGAATGACGGTGAAACCGACAGCTCGTCAATTCCCATTCGCAAAAAGGTTTCCGTTAAGGTAAGGTCGGCGGCAAGCTCACCGCAGATTCCGATCCATTTTCCGTTTGCGTGTGCATTATTCGCAGCCTGCTCGATAAGGCGCAGTATTGCCTCATGATGAGTGTCACAGAATGGTTCGAGTCCGGGATTCTGCCTGTCGCACGCGAGAGTATACTGCGTCAGATCGTTTGTGCCGACGCTGAAAAAGTCAACGAGCGGCGCAAGCTTATCGCTGATTATGGCAGATGCCGGTGTTTCGATCATGATTCCCATTTCGATCCCGTCTGATATCGGTATTCCCTCGCGCTTCAATTCATCACAGACGTCAGCGCATATTTCGAGTATTTGGGTGATTTCCGCTTCACTCGTTATCATCGGAAACATTATGCCAAGCTCTCCGTAAACAGATGCACGGAAAAGCGCACGAAGCTGTGTTCTGAATATCTCGGGGCGTGTCAGACAGATTCGTATCGCACGCAGACCGAGTGCCGGATTGTCCTCGCGCTTCAGTCCGAAATACCCAACCTGCTTGTCTGCTCCAATATCGAGCGTGCGGATTATAACCTTTTTGCCCGCCATGCTCTCGAGTACACGCTTGTATACGTTAAACTGCTCCTCCTCGCTTGGAAAATCACGGCTTTCAAGATAGAGAAATTCACTTCTGAAAAGTCCGATTCCGCCTGCATCGTTAAGAAGCACCGCACCTATATTGTCAATGCCGCCGATGTTTGCATAGACCTTGATCTTCGTGCCGTCGAGAGTGATGTTTTCCTTGCCTCGGAGCTCATCGAGACGCTTTTTTGCGGCATGATCCTCACTGCGCTTTTTCTCGGCTTCGAGTATCGCGTGCTTATTCGGCGAGAGTGTTACCTCCCCTGTTGAACCGTTGACTATTGCAATGTCGCCGTCGTGCACTGTTGCCAAAAACGCATCTCCAACGCCGATAACAGCAGGAATGTTCATGCTTCTTGCAAGGATTGCCGTGTGTGAATTTGCCGAGCCGTGTGCCGTTACGAAAGCAAGCACTTTACTTTTATCGAGCGATACCGTTTCACTCGGCGCAAGGTCATCGGCACAGATTATCACCTTTTCATTTGTCTGGGTGACATCCATGCCGCATCCTCCCGAGAGTGTGCGTATCAATCGTTCTGAAATATCACGTACGTCGGCGGCGCGTGCCTGCATATAGCTGTCGTCCATCGCAGAAAACATCGCCTCGAAATTATCTGAGGTCAGGGCAACGGCATATTCGGCGTTTATATGCTGACGCTCGATCATGCCTATTACCGATTCGTTATAGTCGTCGTCATTTATCATCATTCGGTGAATATCAAATATCTGCGCTCCTGCCTCACCAACCTCAATGAGTGCTTTTTCATAAAGCGCATCAAGCTCACACAGTGCACATTTTTTAGCACGCTTATAGCGCTCGGTCTCCTCTTTTGTATCGTCTATCCGCTCTCTGGTTACCTTTGCCTCATCTCTTTGAAGCACCGAGATTTTTCCGATAGCCACCATTCCGTATACGCCTTTTCCGGTAAAGATACGCATCTCTTGCCTCCGTTTAAAGGTTTGCTTCAAAAAACTCTTTCATCCCTGCGAGAGCGGCTTCTTCATCACCGCCCTCAACGATTATTTCAACCGTGTCGCCGCACCTTGCGCCAAGCCCCATAACCGAAAAAAGCTTTGAGGCATCGGCACTCTTGTCTCCCTTTTTAAGCGTTACACGGCTGCCCGTTTCCTTTGCCCTGTTAACAAGCATCCCGGCAGGACGTGCATGAATGCCAACCTCGTCACGGATGGTAAAACTGAAGCTTTTCATCGGTCATTCTCCTTTTTTATAAGTCTTAAAACATCACGTCCCCTTGTGACATTACCCTCTGCAAGCACTTTAATTTCGGCGTATTCGTCGCTGTTGCAGATAACCATAGGGGAGGTTAGTTTATAGCCCTCGTTTTTGATGCCCTTGATGTCAAACGAGAGTAAAAGGTCACCTCGCTTGACGCTCTGTCCCGAGTTTACGTGAGCAACGAAATATTTGCCGTTTAATTTAACGGTGTCAATGCCGATGTGCAGGAGAATTTCACAGCCGCCCGTGCCCTTTAAGTTGACTGCGTGACGTGTGTCGAATACCGTTTCAACCGTACCGTCACAGGGGGCATAAAGCTTGCCGTCCGTCGGCTCGATTGCAACACCGTCACCGAGCATACGCTTTGAGAATACGTCATCGGGAACACTGTCGAGAGGGACTGCTTTACCCGTGAGCGGTGAATATAAAACAGTGTCATCCGTCGCCGTTTCGGTTTCATTTTTTGCCGTTACACCGTCCGAATCAGCTTTGATGATCTCTTCTGTGCGTGCGGCATCGGGCGAATCGATGAAATCCTCAAGGTTTGACTTAATAACCGACACTCGGGGACCGTATATGACCTGCACGCCCTCGCCCTTGCGTATAACACCCGAGGCACCGCTTCGCTTCAGATGTGCTTCGCTGACGTGTGAGGCGTTTTTCACGGTGACACGCAGTCTTGTTGCACAGCAGTCAATATCGGATATATTATCCTTGCCGCCGAGTCCGTGCAGTATGAGTGCGCTTGTGATATCGGCGGTGGCTTTTGCGGCTTTACGTGCTTCAACGTCCTTTCGGGTATAAAGCTTGGTTTCCTCGTCGTCAGCCTCACGTCCCGGAGTTTTTAAGTTGAGCTTTCGTATCATTGTGCTGAAAAGTAAATAGTAAACGATAGCGTAAACGAGACCGATGACCACTATCCATACCCAGTTGGTTTTAGCGTTACCCTGCAGTATACCAAAGAGAGTTAAGTCAATAACACCGCCCGAGAAGGTCATACCGACGCCAACATTGAAGATGTGAGTTAACATATACGAAAGTCCGGCGAGGATACAGTGAATGACATAGAGTATGGGTGAAACAAAGAGGAAGGTGAACTCTATAGGCTCGGTGATACCCGTGAGCAGAGCGGTGAGTGCGGCAGAGAGAAGAAGTCCGCCGACGAGCTTGCGCTTTTCGGGACGTGCTGTACGGTACATGGCAAATGCCGCCGCAGGAAGACCGAAGATCATGAACGGGAATTTGCCCGACATAAAGCGTGTTGCCGAAACAGAGAACTGTGTTGTCGATTTCGATGCAAGCTCTGCGAAGAATATATTCTGTGCGCCTTGAATTAAGTTGCCGTCGATAATCATTGAGCCGCCGACCTCTGTTTGCCAGAAGGGCATATAGAAAACGTGATGAAGACCAAACGGAATGAGTGCACGCTCGATGATACCGTAGATCCATGTGCCGGCATACCCTGATGCGAGAACGAGATTGCCGAGGCTTGCGATCCACCCCTGAACTATCGGCCAGATAAAGAACATTGCTACGCCGACAAGGAGATAAACGAGACTGCATATAATAGGAACAAAGCGTGTGCCGCCGAAGAATGCAAGTACTTGCGGAAGCTCGATTTTATAGAAGCGGTTATGAAGCGCCGCAACGCCGAGTCCGACGATTATACCTCCGAAAACGCCCATTTGGAGAGTTGGAATACCGAGTGCGGTGGTTGTTGAGTTTGCCGCCATGCTTTCAACGCCGCCGTGTGCCGTTATGAGTGCGCTGATTGCGGTGTTCATGATGAGGTATGCAACAGCACCCGAAAGCGCCGCAACCTCTTTTTCCTTTTTTGCCATACCTATAGCAACGCCTATGGCAAAGAGAAGCGCTAAGTTATCAAAAACCGCACTGCCCGTTTTCGCCATGATATCGAGGATGGTATAAAATATACCGCCCTCATAAATGATTTTGTCAAGTCCGTAGGTTTCGAGTGTGGTTGCGTTTGTGAACGAGCTGCCGACACCAAGCAGCAGTCCGGCAACCGGAAGCAGTGCAATCGGAAGCATGAATGAGCGTCCGACACGCTGCAAAACGCCGAATATTTTTGATTTCATTGTGTAATTCCTTTCGAAAATAATCTTGCGTTTCTTATTATGCACCGTATTTTGCGAAAAATTACATGAAATTAAAATTATATGTTTTCCTTTAAGACAAGCTTTGGCGGTGTTGGCAAAAATTTGACAACAATTACGCAAATATTTCAAAAAAAGTGAAAAGCTATTGAATTTTGCCCTGAGCGGTGTTATAATCTATTAAGGTAACTGTTTTTTTGAAGCGGCGACATTACCGTTTCGGGAGGATTAACAATGGCAATACTTTTTGAAAAAACATTGGTTCTTCTTGTTTTCATTCTGGTGGGCTTCGGCCTTTCAAAAGCAAAAATTGTCCACGGTGAGCACGCCAAGATACTTTCGGAGCTGTTTGTTTATATCTTTCTGCCCTGCAACTGCATATCGACATTTTCCTCGAATTTTACGGTCGAATATATAACCGAGAAATATACGCTTATCATTTCCTCGGCTGTTCTTATGATAGTGACGGGCGTTTTGATGCATTTTTTAGCCAAGCTTTTTTCGAAAAGCAAATATGAGCAAGGGCTTTATGAATATTCGCTTGTGCTTTCAAACTGTGCCGGAGTCGGATATTCGATTGCACTTGGCGTTCTCGGCGAAGCGGGACTTACCGACCTTATGGTTTTTGCGATCCCGATTAATATTTATACATACACATACGGCTATTCAATACTGACAAAGCGAACAATTTCCTTTAAGAATATATTTACGCTGAGAACCCTGCAAATGCTTTTAAATCCGATAACCCTTTCAATGATTGTCGGAATGATACTCGGACTTTCCGGAATACATCTCCCGGGCTTTATTGATTCGGCACTCAGCGGTGCGGCAAAATGTCTCACGCCAACCGCTTTGCTGATTGTTGGTATTGCGATATCGGGCTTTGAGCTGAAAAAACTCTTTTGCGACGTGCGTGCGTATATTGCAACGGCGTTCAGACTTGTGATACTGCCTATCGTAATCGGCGGTGGTATGTGGTACATCGGCGTTCCCGCCCCGGTGCTTGCTTCGGCGGTTATCTTCCTTGCAGGTCCTTGCGGAATGAACACGGTTACCATCCCGAAGCTTTTTGACGAAAACTGTGAGATCGGCGCAGGTATGGCACTGCTCTCAAATCTGTTTTCATGCGTAACGATACCTTTGATTCTGATGCTTTTCGGAATCGGAATATGAAATATCACAAAATTACCCGAAACTTACACAAAATTCTCAAAAGGCTTGACATTTATTTTCGGGGGTGCTATAATAGGTAAGGTATGTCAGGCTTTGTTTGCCTGCACCTCAGAAAGGGAGAAGAAAATATGGCGGCGTTATTTGAACAAACACTGATACTTTTTGTTTTTATTGCAGCCGGATTTATACTTTCAAGAATTAAGATAATTCATGCAGAGCACGCAAAGATACTCTCCGAGCTGCTCATATACGTTTTTCTTCCGTGCAGCTGCTTAATGACATTTGCAAACAACTTTACCGTTAAGTACATTACCGAGAAATATCCGCTGATACTTATCGGAGGAGTTCTTATTATTGTCATCGGTGTCGGTATGCACTTTGTTGCCAAGCTTTTTTCAAAAAAACCGTATGAGCGTTCAATATATGAATATTCACTTGTTCTGCCGAACTACGGCGGTGTTGGATATCCCATAGTCTTGGGACTTTACGGAACAGCGGGACTCACCGACTTTATGGTTTTTCTCATCCCGGTGTTTATATATACATACACACGCGGCTATTGGATGCTCACCAAGCGCACAATGTCACTGAAGACCCTTTTCAGCATGAAAACACTGTTAATGTTTGCAAATCCGATAATAATTTCGATGATTATAGGCATGATCATGGGACTTACCGGTTTAACCTTGCCGGGATTTCTCGATTCGGCGGTTAACACTTCGTCGAGCTGCCTTGCACCGATTGCAATGCTTATCGTTGGTATAGCGATTTCGGATTTTGAGATCAAGAAACTGCTTTCGGAAAAACGCACATATATAGTTGTTGCATTAAGGCTTATTATATTGCCGGTTGCGGCAGGCGGTATTATGTGTCTCTTGGGTATCCGCGACATGGCGCTCACTTATGTGGTTATGTTCCTTGCGATTCCCTGCGGAATGAACACGGTAACGCTCCCAAAGCTCTTTGGCGAAAGCTGTGAGATTGGTGCGAGTATGGCGCTTTTGTCGAATGTGCTTGCCTGCGTGACGATGCCGCTGGTTTTGTCGTTGTTTGGTATTTGATTTTTTATATTGGTTTTTAAGCTCGGAGCTTGGCGAGATTTGCCGCTTCGGGCTTTTTTGCCCTCATCCGACTCGCTTCGCACAGCTGTGTGCATCTGTTCACCTATCCCCTAAGGGAAGGCTTTAAGTTAGTCGGAGCGCAGGAACGACGTGCTTCGGGTGTTGACACCTCATCCACCGCTTGCGCGG
>JAZNFB010000251.1:0-6247 GCA_045588895.1 Candidatus Flemingiibacterium sp. | reverse complement strand
CTGCCAGAGCGTCAAGCACCTGCACTTCCATATCATGGGCGGCAAAAAGCTTCCCGAAAATATGGGCTAAAACAAAAATAAAAATCCGTGCGGCTGATCAAACCGATCAAAAACCGCACGGTTATTTTTTTATTCTGCTGTCGATTCCTCGCTCGTCTCGGATGTGTCGTCAGTGCCCGGCAAATCCCACATGAGCACCGCACTAACACCGAGAGTGTCAATCTGAACGCCTGCGTAAACTCCGCCAAAAAGCCATGAAGCATCAATCTTCAGTGAGGTTTTACCGGCGGCAACCTGATGATTGTACGACGCAAACGGCACGAAAATCATCTCGCGTTCCTCATGAACTATAGCATCGCTTGAGAATGTGTACACCTCGCCGCCAACGGAAAGCTTACCCGAATCAACTCGCGCGCCGCAGTTTATGTCATAGCACTCAAGTCCAACCTGCAGATCAACATTAATGCTCCCATCAATGTTCCTTTCGCAGTTATAGTTGACAACAAGCCGCATCTTATCACTCTCTTTTGAAACGAGACTTCCCGTAGCAGGATCACCCGAGAGAAACGCTTCTCCGAGCTCCACCGCTTCAACCTTTATCTCCGGAACAGGTGTCGGCTCTGCTGTGTCGGGAATGTCACTTTCCACGTCTGTTTCGTCAGGCAGATCGGGCTCTGTATCTTCGGATGTGTATATGGGATCGGGATCGATGATTATATCGCTCGGATAATCAGGACGTGTTGTATCTGCCCTGGTTGTTTCCTCCGGTAGTGTATCGGTCGGAGGGTTCGTTACAAGTACATCGGTGACCTCCTCCGTCGGGGCATATACACGGTTGTCATCGGAGGACGTGCTATTATCATTTGTTTCATTCTTTTCTGTGCCGCATGAAGCGAGAACAAGACAGAGAAAAAGACACAAAACCGAAAGATATCTTAATCTTTTTATCATGACTGTTACCTTTCTTAATTAAAGACTCATATATCTGAAAACTAAGTATTTTCAACTGTAACAGTCTATCAAATCATTATTTTTTGCGTGTGAATAAAATGTAAAATAATATCGATTTAAGGCTTGAAAATAATCCCTCACACGCCGATATGAAGTGTCTTATCCTTGTTGTTGATTTGAGGGAATACCTCACGAAGATAGGTAAACTTAAATTCAAACACGTCAAAATATTCACGCATATCCCACTCGCTGCGGTTTACGTATTCCTCAATGGGCTGCCATAGCGAAGCCGGATCAGTGCCATTCGAGATATCGACAAACGCGGTCATCAGCATCGTCGAAAGCTGATTATGGAACTTGAGATATTTCCACGAAACTGCTTCACAGCCCTCGTCTGCGCAGGTGTGACGGTCAATAACAGCCTTAAATTCACGAAGGCGCTCAAGACATTTTTCATATGTCGGAATGTTCTCGGGGCAAACTGGCTTCTCAAGACGTGTTACCTCGGGCAAACTGTAAATCGACAGATCCTCAAGATAGTCACGCACAAGCTCAAAATCGTCTCCAAATTCCGAGCAGATCACATAATTGCGCACCGTATCGAAGTCAGCGTCACGATTCCAAAGCGTCCTTGCCATAACATTCATACCGAGCGAGGTCGGGCAGAACACTCTCTGACCCTGACAGCTTATAAGTCCGTTAAGGTTAAGAATGCGATAATTTTTTATGTCCTTTCCGATAATGCGTGCAAGTGCCGTTCCGCCAAGGTCTTTATAACAGTCCCACATATAGTAGTAATCAAAAACACCGCTGTCACTTCCGAGAAATTCTTTCCATTCGTTGTAATACGCAATAAGCTCACCCGTACTTGACGGAAACTCAAGCTTGTTCAGCTTAAACTCCGACACCTTGCCGTCACTTTCCGTTTCAAACGCATCCGTATATGTACGGCTGATGGGACAGAAATAAGGAAGAATGCGGTCTTTTTTCTCAAGCTTGTACTTAACCGGCGGCCAGAGAGTATCGCTGTACATAAAAAATGCGATCTTTGTCGAAAGTCCCTCGGCATCGAGTCCTCTGATAATTTCATTCATAACCATAACAAGGAAATCCGCCGGTCTTGTATCACGGCAAAGCTCACATTCACACTGTGCATTGCTTCCGTCGCCAAAACCGAAAACAACATAGTCAATGTGGGGATTCTCTTTGCAGTAATTGACGAAATAATCCACCATATTTTGTCGCACCTCGACGTTACCGTAACAAAGCTGAGCCACCATCGGAACATAAGCATATCTTCCGGTTGTCTGAATCTCGCGCTTTCCGTCAACAAGCGCAAGGTAGCGTTCAATCCCCTCGGGAATGGATTCGGGCGCAACCGGCTCCCAACCGTATGAAGTCATTCCGAAAGGCTCGCAGGTCCAGCCGTGTCCGATCTTATAGTAAATGAGACTTCTCTTTTCGATCTCACGCTCAAGCATACGAACCATGCCGTTAACATCCTCGGGAGTAAGCGGTTCGCCCTTGAGATAGGGGTTTGTGTATTCATATCCCTTGTGAGCATACCAGCGCTGGAAAAATATCAAGGGCGTAAAGAACTGTATGTAATAGCCGTTCATTCCAACCTTCGGCAGCCAGTCTATCATGTCTTCAACCGACTCATATGTAACGCTTCCCTCGATACACACCGAGCGATGGCGGTACGACGGCTTTTCGTTTACGCAAACGTCCATTTCCGGTAAGCGCTTCGGTGCTTTTTCGCCGTTCTTGCCGGGACGGATGAATGTATATCCAAGCTCGGTGAGATAGCGGTAAACGCCAATAAGCACGCTTCTTGCATTAACACCCGTGATAACACCGCTATGCCCCTTAACGTCAATAAGAATGGAATCGTCAAAAATGGGATCGTCAACCGCCTGCACATCATCACGCAGTCCGACACCAAGAAGAATAGCGCCGTCCTCTTCCTTTTCACCGTCTGCAAGAATGATAACCTCATTTGTGCTTTGCGAAAGATATTTTTTAAGCTCTTTGCCGGCAAAGCATAGCGTAGTGCAAGCCTTGTCGTTAACCCCTGCTGTAACAACCTTGATTTTCCACATAATATAAACCTCCTCATGATTTAATGTTGACTAAATTATAACATATCATGAGCCGTTTTACAATGCAGAATATAGACACACTTTCATAAATATGTCCAAAATCAACATTATTTTTCTTGACTTACGTAAAAAATCATAGTATAATAAAATTGAGGTGATATGTATGCAAAATAAGTATCCGCTTGCCCTTAAATATTCGGTTAAGGTCGGACATCTGAATATTCAATTTTTCATGCACGAAAGCTACACGGAGGAAGATGTAAGCGGTATTGTAACGCCGCATAATCATCACAACTGCGAATTAAGATACGTTGTAAGCGGCACTTCAAACGTCAAAATCGACAACACTGAATTAACATTGGAATCGGGGGATTTGGTTCTGATTCCAATGATGTCATACCACAATATTGATACAACCGGCTCGTCGGATGCAATACCGGTGATAGGTCTCCGCTTTTCAATTGAAATGCCAACCGGAAGCAAAAAGCAGGAACTGCACGCATACAAAACCGCCCAAAAGCTTCTTTCTTCACCACTCAAGCTCCACGATGAAACCGGAAACATTTTAAGATATCTTGGAGCAATATCAGACGAAATCGACAATTGCAGGCTTGGCTATATAACCGCTATGCAAAGCTATTCGGCACTGCTTTTTACAGAGATTTTCCGTCTCATGAGCGATAAGCTTGCCGTGCTGTTTCCGGCAGATGAGCTTTCACTCAATGGATGGGATTTTTTTAGGATCGAGCAAATTTTCAGTAATAATTATTCGAACTCTGAAATGACGGCAGATGAATGCGCAAAGGAATTAAATATCTCCAGGCGTCAGCTTGACCGTAATATGTATAAGCTTTACGGCGTATCCTTTTCGGAAAATTTAAAAAATACACGACTGGAAAAAGCCGTGTATCTTCTGAAATATTCAAATAAAACGCTTATTGATATAAGCAAAGAATGCGGTTTTGCATCATACTCTGCTTTTTATTCAAGCTTTAAGCAGAGGCATCAAATATCCCCGTCTGAATTTCGAAAAACAAACGCCTCGTTTTGAGTGTTACTTAAACAACCTCACGTAAATTTCCTTCATCTCATCCCGGTTTATGACGTACGGACTGTTTGCGTAATTTCCCGCACCGGAAACGTTGTTGAGATAAAGCTCAATCTCGTCATCGGTGAGCGTTACGTCAACTGCCGACCACTTTTTGATATTCGCCGCAACCGTCGCAGGTTCATCCCCGAGCTGACGGCAGAAATCTTCGATAAGCGCTTTACCCTCGGTGACACGTGAATTGTATGTAAAATATTCCTCCATGAAAGCGCCGCAGGCACGTCCGTGAGGAACACCATAGTAGAGCGTAAGATTGTAACCGAGCGGATGATTGAAGCCCGTTCCTGCCGTATTAATTGCAATTCCGCCGGCACAAGAGCCTGTCAGCAGCTCATAACGGTACGGCTTTAATTCTTCAAGAACCCCGTCACCGTCCATAACATATTCCATCTTCGCAAGCGCACCATATAACTTACGCGCTCCCATTACGGCAAACATCCTCGAAATTTCCGTTGCCCTTGGCGAAAGATAAGATTCAACACAGTGACAAAATGCGTCAAGTGCGGTGGAAACAGTATAATTAAGACCGAGCGATTCGGTATATTTAGGATCGAGTATTGCATATTTCGGATAGGAATAGGGACTCTTGAAGGTCTTTTTCACGTTCTTTCCGTCAAGCGTTAAAACTGAATAATAATTAACCTCGCTGCCTGTTCCTGCTGTAGTTGGAATCGCTATGATAGGCAGTGACGGTTTCAGTTCTGCCGTATAAATATCGAGCGGTGAAAGCTCGGGATTCGCCGCATATGCCGCAATAGCCTTTGAAGCATCAAGTGGTGATCCTCCGCCGATTGCAACTATAAAATCAGCGCCAAACTCATGTGCAGTCTTTCCGCCCTCAAAGCAAACCGAAACAAGCGGATTCTCCATTATTTTATCATACTGCATATACTCAATTCCAAGCAAGTCGAGCACAGATGTTACATCGTCAAGTGCGCCGGAAGCTTTAGCGGAATGTTTACCCGTTACAATAAGACACTTTTTGCCGAGTGCAAACCTTGCTGCATTATTTTTTACCGTGTTTTCGCCGGAGATTATCTCTGTCGGCATTCTGAAATCAAAGCTCATTTTTCCCTCCAAATTAATAAAAAATCGGGAGATATCATTATTCGATACCTCCCATGTAATTATTTCATTAGTTTAATGAATCCCATTTGATATAATATGCGCGGAGAGTCTTGGGAGTATCCGCGTCCTCGGTCGGTGCTTCGGGAGTCTGGTTAAGCCACAAATCAACCTTTGAGTCATCGTCTGCTCTTTCCCAGAATTCGTCAATGTAATCAAGCACTTCTTCTTCAGTTGTATAAAGCTCAAGACCGTCATAATATTCCTTACTGAGTCTGGCTATATAATTATGCAACTGCGTATCGATCTGTTCGGGATCAATTTCAAACTGGAAGTAAGGCGAAAGCACAAGCTCAATATTATGCTCCTTGGCAATATCCCAATAATCTGCAGCCTCTCCCTCGGGAACATGAGCCATAAAGCAGTTACCGGTATATTCAAGCTTCATATTGTAGTCGTCGCTGATAACCTTGAGGTTACCCTCTTTATCGAGCTCATAGTGTTCACCCTCGATACCGTAACCAAAGAGATTACGAAGATCGCTTCTGGTGTTGAGATAGGTGATAATTTCCATCGAACGTGCGAGATCCTTTGTGTATGTGCTGACAGCGAACATACCGTTGAAAAGGTTCTCGGTTGTACCCTGCGGAACCTGAAGCGGTACAATGTGGTACTCTTCCTCAAAAGCGGCAACGTCTGCAGCGGTTCCCTTCATAACACCAACACCGAACTTGTCCTCGGCAGTGAATGTTTCGCTTCCTATACAGCCGTTCACGCGAAGCTTTTCATAAACCTTGGTATAGCGCATCCAGTTTGTAGACTGGAAAAGAAGCATCGGCTCAATGCTGTAACCGTGAACCTTATCCGCACCAACCATGCTTCCGATGATGGAAGGTTCGCCGTCGAGAGTGTAGTAATTCAGGTTAATATAGGAAAGGTCACCAACAACAGGCTGATAATCGGGTTCATCACGCTTAACGTCGAGAATAAAATCATATGTATCGGAAAGAATAGTGAAATT
>JAZNFB010000250.1:0-4283 GCA_045588895.1 Candidatus Flemingiibacterium sp. | reverse complement strand
GTCAATAGCGACTGTAATATTGACATTAGAACCGATATAAACCGTTTCATAGCCGAAAGCGGCAGAGAGAGCACCGAGTGCATCTCTTACGTCGGTCTTAACAAATTTCATGGTTACAGTGCTTTCCATATCCACGAGAATATCGCGGTACGAAACGCTCGTAACTCTGTCGGACTTGTTGCCCGTCTCGGTATTATCGGCAAAAACAGAAAGGGAAAACGACGAGATAATCAAAGCAAAAGCGAGTGCAGCTGCTGTAATTTTTAAAAGCTTACCATTGAAATCCATAATATCCACTCTCCTTTGCATCATTCTTCAAAAATTCCCGAGAAATCAAGAACCTGCTCGCGAAGTCCCTTCGTGATAACAACGTCATTTGATCGAATTTCTGTGATCTTCCAGCCGGAATCACCGATCTTTTCATTTTCGGTCAGGGTGAAAGTATCTTCACCGCACATAATGACAGCGTAGGAAAGTGATTCCTCCGTATAAACGATTCCGCAGAGCTGAATTCCGTCGATTTCGGATGAGCTTGAATGCTCATAAACAGGAAGAACAACGGCGCCGGAGTTGCCGTAAAAATCATCGCTGCGGTTTGAGAAAAACAGCGAAAGGATTATACCAATCGCAATCAAAACTCCTATGATCGCAGTGGCGATAATCACTGCTTTAAGCTTTTTGTGGTTTATCTCGCTTTTTTGAACGTCAAGATCAACTGATTTCTTATGTTTATTATCCTTCATACTTAAGTTAAACTCCGTATATTTAATCTTATTCGCCTTAAATAAGCTCTTTATATACCGTATTTTTCGATACACCGCGATCTTTTGCGGGGGCTTTAACCGCCGACATTTTTTCCATATTCATATTAAAAATATAGTATTCAACGTGCTCCACCACCGTCATATCAGCCCAAAAAGGCTTTTCTGAAGAGCAGCCCTCGATAACCAGCACGTATTCACCCTTAGGAGTGGTTGAAGTATAGATCTCGATGGCATTAGAAAGGGAAGTGCGGATGATCTGCTCGTTCAATTTGGTGAGCTCGCGGCAGAGAGCTATTTTTCTGTCGCCAAGCTCGGAAAGCATAAGCTCAAGAGTTGCGAGCAAACGGTGAGGGGCCTCATAAAAGATAACGGTACGTCTTTCAGAGCTTAACTCTCCCAAACGTTCTCGTTTTTCTGCGTCGGTTCCTTCGAGAAAGCCCTCGAAAACGAAGCGTCGCGTTTCAAGCCCCGACAATGTTAGCGCTGTAACTGCGGCACAAGCACCGGGCAGGGAAGATACGGTTATATCAGCCTCAATACAGGCCTTAACTATATCGGCACCGGGATCGCTTATGGCAGGTGTGCCAGCGTCTGTGATAAGTGCGCAGGATTCACCTGCAAGCAGCCGTTCAACGATTTTTTTTCCGGCTTCGCGCTTATTATGCTCGTGATAACTGAAGAGAGTCTGCTTGATTCCGTAGGATGAAAGCAGTTTTGCAGAAACTCGTGTGTCCTCAGCTGCCACAAAAGAAACCTCAGACAGTATTTTCAGTGCTCGTCCTGATATATCGGAAAGATTTCCGATAGGCGTAGCAACGAGATACAGTGTTTTTGGACAAACTTGATTTTTTTCTTCAGGCGCAAATACAGTTTCATTTGCGATTGACATTTTAAAATTCTCCGTTATCGTAAATGTATTTCATATCATCGGTAAATTCGGTTGTGCCTTTTTTGTAAATAAAAAGCGGCGCGGGAATGCAAAGGGAAGGCTTACTGCCGCGTTTTCCTTCGACCAGAACGAGACATGGCTCGTGATTTTCGTCGGGATATACTATCGTGATCTTTTTCGGCTCAATTTGATTATCTCGCATTGCGCATATAAGATCGATCAATCGGTCGTGTCGGTACACGCAAAGGAAGGTGCCGCCGAATTTGAGGAGGGAAGAGGCGCATTTACAAAAGCTTGTGATAGTACCGTTTACCTCATGTCGCGCTGCATATTTTCCGTCGTCGGTATTTCTGTATCCGCTTGTAGTAGTCATATAGGGCGGATTTGAAAACACGACTCCGCATTTTCCTTCGTAATCCGCGAGAATTCTCTCGCGTACGTCGCCTTCAATCGTCGTTACAGCATCAGAAAGACCGTTAAGCTCAGCGTTTCTGCGGCAAATATCGGCGTACTCGCCTTGAATCTCAACTGCATAAATATGCTTCAGCTTATTTCTCGATGCGCAAAGCAAAGAAACTACCCCCGTTCCGGCACCTAGCTCAACGCCGATTTCGTTTATATTCTTTTTAACAAAGGATGCAAGCAAAAGCGCATCGGTACCGAAGGTCAAACCTTTTGGATTCTGAATCAACTTCAGATTTTCATTGATCTCTGTTAGAGTTTCACTTTCTTTTAAAATGATTTTCATGAATATAATTATAACATACATTTATTAATAAAACAATACAAATAGTATAAAAACACCGTATAATGTGTGTTTTTATACATAATATTGAAAAGCCGCAGGAAGATACAATTATCTTTCTGCGGCTTATATTTCATTATATTTTTGTTCGGTGCGCATTTTTTGCGATATTTATTATCTCTGTTGCGGCAAATTCAGTCTCTCTTGCGGTGTTAAATACGGAAAATGACGCTCTCACCGCACCATTCGGACCGGTATCAAGTCGTTTATGAGCAAGCGGTGAACAGTGAAAACCGCCGCGCACGCAAATGTTTCTTCTTCCAAGTTCCGAGGCAACCTCTTCCGATGGCATACTGTTTACGTTGAAAAGCACTGTATTTCCTTTGGTAAATGCCTTTGCGTAGACCGTAATAAGTTCGGGACATGATGAAAGCTTCTCTGTCAGAATCGATTTGAGTCGGTTTTCGTGGGCATAAATGTCAGAAATGCCTTTATTTGCGACAAAATCTAATCCGGCTGAGAGACCTGCGATTGAAGGCACACCTAAAGTACCCGCCTCCAGACGCTCAGGAAGCATCTCGGGCATCGTTCTTGCAAGAGAATTAACTCCGCTGCCGCCTTCAATAATAGTCTGAATAGTGGATGAATCTTTGAATTTGTCAGAAAACAGTATAAATCCGCAGCCTTGCGGTCCGTATAATCCTTTGTGAGCAGGTGCACAAAGAGCGTCGATATTACATTCATTAACGTCTATATCAATGATACCGGCACTTTGTGCCGCATCCAGGATGAAAATTATATTGTTTCTTCTGCAGATCTCTCCGATTTGCTTAATCGGCAGGGTAACACCGCAAACATTTGAAGCGTGAGTAACAACGATTGCCGCAGTTGTTGGTCGCAGCATACGATTGATTTCCGAAATAATATCATTGGGATCCTTATGACAAGCATCAAAAATGTCAAGTGAACAAAGATTTCGGACGGCAAGCCCGTAAATCGGACGCAAAACCGAATTATGCTCAAAATTTGAGATCAATATGCGCCCGTATCTGCGAATGACCGATTTAATTGCAATATTCAGTGCGTAGGTGGTGTTATAGGTGAAAACAACGTTTTCTGGGGAGTTTGAGCGAAATATATTAACAATTTGTGAACGGCATTTAAAAACAGCTTCAGCAGCGGAAAAAGAAAGGGAATAACTGCCTCGTCCCGGATTGCCGCCGCGATATAACATAAAATCGCGCATTTCATTTATAACAGATGCTGGTTTCGGATATGTCGTTGCTGCGTTATCAAGATAAATCAGCGGATTTTTCATTAAAGTACCTTTAAATACGGAATATTGTTATCCGATAGTATCCGAATAGCGTTTTTTAAATATGGCGGAGCAACAGAGACACCGTAAGAACATCCCGAATTTGAAACAGAACCGTTGAGCCTAATAACATCAGATGGTACCGAAAAGTTTGAAAGGATGGAATTTGCCTTAAGAGCATAAGTCATAGATGTCATTGTGATAATTGATTTTTTCATAGCAGTACTAATTCCTTTAAGAATAAAACTCCTTTCAAATATAGTATATGTACTCGCTGACTAGCAAGTTACGAAAAAAAGTTGACCTATAAATTTATTACGTGCAAAGGGAACTTTCTGTATTTCCATATTTACAATTATACTAAATGCAAATTTAGTATAATTAAGGGAACCAAAAGCGAAGGTTGTTAAGGGCACTCTGCGATCTCGGCACTTACTAGCTAATTTGCTTAACTTTTACAATCTGTTGCTCTTAAAGCTCTATTTAATAAAATAATTACATTTTCTTATTGAATTTTAGAATTTCTCATTGTAAAATGTAGTTGTAATTTTAATTATAGGACGGTTTATT
>JAZNFB010000249.1:0-4300 GCA_045588895.1 Candidatus Flemingiibacterium sp. | reverse complement strand
CCATCCGCGCCGTAAAGCCGTACCCGTGCTCCGAGCGCAAAATTCGTTTTAATCTTCTTCTGATAAATCTCATTACCGCTGCGTGAAAGCTTCTCATAGAACGGCTGCAACTTCACCGCATCAAGCGTGGAAAAAAGCGATTCCACCGGGCAGAGAAGTCCGCATCGTTCACTATATTCCATCGCTTCAAGAGCTTCGAGCGTGTAACATTCCCCAAGAGAAAAGCCGCCGCTCGCGAGCCGTTCAAGACTGCTCATCACACCGCCGCATCCAAGCTTCGCACCAATATCCGCACAAAGCGTCCGAATGTATGTGCCCTTCGAGCAGTGGACGGTCAGCACATAGTCGCGTTCCGATTCGCCGTCTTTGATATCAAGCGAATGTATCGTTACACTCCTCGCCTCACGTTCAACCGTCACGCCACGCCTTGCCAGGTCAACAAGCTTCTGACCGTCAACCTTCAGCGCAGAATACATCGGCGGTACCTGCCTTATTTCACCGACAAAGCTTTTGCACACCGCATGAACCGTATCACTGTCGGGAATGTTACACGATTGCGTCAGAACCGTTCCCGTTGTGTCCTCCGTGTCGGTTGTGATACCGAGCCGCAGACCTGCGCGGTACTTTTTATCGTCACAGACAAGCAGATCCGCCGCTTTCACCGCACGTCCGACAAGTATAGGCAAAACGCCCGTCGCCATCGGATCGAGTGTTCCCGTATGACCAACTTTTTTGGTATTGAAAAGCCGACGGATTTTGTTAACGCAGTCGTGGGATGTAAAACCTGCCGGCTTGTTTATAAGTATAACTCCCGACGGCTCGGTCATAATTCATCCGCTCCTTCAAATGCGCCCGATTCCTCGAGCGTGCGTATCTCATTCTCTACCGCACCAACGAGCATTTCCTCTGCCGCTTTTTCGTCATGAGCGTTAACAGTACATCCACCTGCACGAACATGACCGCCTCCGCCAAATATCGCACAAAGCTTTGAAACATCCGCAACCCTGTTGCTTCTCATCGAAACCTTGAAAAGAGTCAGATCCTCGGCGTTTTGCTTTATGCTCATTCCAACCTCAACGCCCTCAATACCCCGTGTCAGCGAAATGATATCGTCAATGTCCTCACGGGAGAGATTATCCTCTGCCATCATCGCCTGGGTGAAATTGATCACAGCAAGCTTGCCGCCGCAGTAAAAGTGTAGTGCATTCAGTGCCGCTTTGGTCGCCATTATCTGTGAAATGGGACGTGAATCGTAAAGGCGGCGTGCTATTTCGGCGTGGTTGATACCGACAGAATGAAGCTCGGCGATACGCATATGTGTCTCTGCCGTGACCGATTCAAACTTAAAGCTTCCCGTATCCGAGCAGATTGCCGCATAAAGTGCAGTTGCCGCAGGACGGTTCAGGAGGTCATGTCCACGCTTTTTAAATTCACGGTAAATATCGAGTACTATCTCGCCGCAGGCACCGACATCGCCGACGTATGTGTTTTTCGCAAACGGCGTTCCGAGCGCATGGTGATCAATCGCAAGCTCAACCTTGTGCGCCCATTCCGCTTCAAGATCACCGAGCAGTTTTGATGCGGAAACGTCAACGCTGACAACCAAATCAGGCGCAAAGCAGTCCGGTAAAAGCTCGGGACGAAGCGAATCGACACCGAAAATGAAACCAAGCTTTTTCGGTATATCGTCGCCGTTTATAACCTCGGCACGCTTACCGAGAGAGCGAAGCAACTCACGCAGTGCAAAAGAACTTCCGAGAGTATCTGCATCTGGGCGCATATGCGTGAGTATAACGGCTGTGGAAGCAGCTTCGAGCCTGTTACACACCTCGGAAAAAGTGATATTTGAAAGCTCACTCATCGTCATCTTCCTCGGTTTCGATAATATCGGTAAATTCAATCTTATTGAGAAGCGAATTTATATGCGCACCGTATTCAATGGAATCGTCCGGGACAAACGAAAGCTCGGGAGTCTGACGGAGATTGAGAGTTTCGGCAATACGCTTTCTGATATAACCCGAAGCGCTCTTAAGTCCCTTTTTAACCTCGGTTTTGTCGCCGCCCATGACGGAAAAATATATCTTTGCAAATTTGAGATCGGGTGTAACATCCGCCGCAGTAACGCTCACAAACGCATCACTGACACGGGGATCCTTTATTTCACGCAGAATTGAAGCAAGCTCCTTAACCATTTCCTCGTTTATTCTGCCGCGTCTGTATTTAGCCATAATATCCTCCAGTGTAATTAATTAATATTATTCTATCATATCTTAGCACAAATATAAATAGTCTTTTGTAAATTTTCGCGCAAATGTTACAGGTCTCCGATGCTCTTTCGGTATTCTGTCGGCGAGAAGCCCACGTAACGCTTGAATGCACGGGAAAACGTGTGTATACTGAGATAACCGAGCATATCCGAAATACGGCTGACCGAAAGCTCCTCGCGCCGCAGTAACCGTTTCGCCTCGGCAATTTTCAAGGAGTTGAAATATTCAATCGGGCTCATTCCGACGCCTGCGGCAAAAAGACTGCAAAGCTGCGATTTACCGACGAAAAACCGGCTGCATATATCGCCGATCGTGACCGTTTCATAAACATTCTCGTTAAGGTAACCGATTATTAATTCAAGCAGCGAGCTTTGAGCAATGGCACGTGAGCTTTCACCATGACCGACGCGGCTGCCCGTTTCATCACCTCGGCGGAGCGTTAACAAAAATTCGGTCAGGTAACATTCAAGCAGCTGGAGTGAGCCGTACGGTGCGCGCGAAAAATCGAGAGGTCGCTTGTCATCGTAGCGGTTCGGAATCGTGTCAAGTGCCTTTTTCGCTTCGTTTATAAAAAGGGTAAGAAGCGTTTTTGAAAGCTTGGTAAGCGAGAACACCTTGCGGTCAAAGAACATCATTCCTGAGCTTTGGGTTGTGAACGAAACAACCAGCATATTGTTTGGAACGAGCTTATTTGAGATGTGAGCGTGTACCTCTCCGGGACGGTGAAAGATGACCTGCCCCTGGGTCAGCGTTCCGCCGAGTCCGTCCGTCACTGCGGTTATCTCGCCGCTGTCAACGTAAACAAGCTCCCAAAAATCGTGCTTCTCGGGAAGATGGGTGAAATTCTTGTCAAATTCAAAATAATATATGCTGTTGAAGCCGTCAATCACTATTTCACGGTGAACCGGCTGCAATTCAAAAGCCATCCTCTGTCCCTCTTTCGGAAGAATTGATAAATTTTATGTATTTTATGTTAAATACATCCTCATGAAAATATTGTACAATATAATTAAGCAAATGTCAATCATTATCTAATAAATTAAGGAGGATTTTGAAATGAATGTACTCGCAATCGGATGTCATCCGGACGATATTGAAATTTCGTGTGCCGGAACTCTTGCAAAATGCGTGAAGCGCGGCGACAAGGTTACGACCTGTCACGTTGCAAACGGTAACATGGGACACGAGGAGATTGGTCCCGATGAGCTCCGTGAAATAAGAACCAAGGAAGCAGAGCGTGCAGGAGCAATGATCGGAGTTGAGGTTATCAACCTTGACGTTGGCGACCTTCTCCCGAACGGCTGCAGTACGCAGCAGCGCGATATGATCGTTGACCTTATCAAAAAGGTTCAGCCCGATTTCATCATCACACACAGCCCTAACGACTATATGCCCGACCACAGAGAGGTTTCGAAGCTTGTTTTCGACGCTTCCTTTGCGGCGAGTGTACCCCATTACGGCTGCGAGGGCAAGGCGGCTGTTGTACCGCTGTTCTATATGGACAACCTCGCCGGAATCAACTTCCAGCCGACCGAATATGTTGACATCACAGACGAGCTTGAAACCAAGATCAATATGCTTGAATGTCACGAAAGCCAGCTCAAGTGGATGCGTTTCCACGACGGCATCGACTTTGCTGAGTTTGTAACATCCTGCTCGCGTTTCCGCGGAATCCAGAGCGGCGTACAGTATGCCGAGGGCTTCACGCAGGAGCTTGCATGGCCGAAGATCGTTACAAAGCGTCTCTTACCGTAAAAAATTTATTTACATAGAAAGGAACAATTATCATGGATTTTTTATCTACAGTTAAGGGCAGCCTGCTCGAAGGCTTCTATCCGAAGGGATGGGATCTTGCAAAGATCGACGCTTGCTGCGACAAGGGACTCACAAGAGAAGATTTCTGGCACAAGGATTTCACACCCGTTGAATGTGCAGAGCTCTCCGATTTCGACACCTACATGGGACACGAGATCGCACTTCAGATCAAGAATGCGGCAGACAAGGGCGAAAAGCTCGCTATCATTCTTCCCGTT
>JAZNFB010000248.1:0-2955 GCA_045588895.1 Candidatus Flemingiibacterium sp. | reverse complement strand
TGCCGCAGGCGTTGAGCTTATAGACGAGCTCAAGGCGTACGCCGCAAAATTCGTCCGTACCCCCGTTCCCGTTTCCCGCCTCCGCCTCGGACTTAAGTGCGGAGGAAGCGACGGTTACAGCGGTATTACGGCAAATCCGCTTGTCGGACGCGCAATGGAGAATCATGCCTCTTACGGCGGTACGGTACTCATGACAGAAATTCCCGAAATGTTCGGTGCGGAGCAGCTGTTACTCTCACACAGTAAAAGCCGTGAGGTGTTTGACGAAGCCGCCGGAATGATACGTGCCTTCAGGCGTTACTATATCGACCACGGAGAGGGAATTGCAGATAATCCGTCACCCGGAAACATCGAAGGCGGCATTACAACACTCGAAGAAAAATCGCTCGGATGTGTTCAGAAATCTGGCAAGGTGATGCTCTGCGGCGCACTTGACTTTGGTGAATTACCCCGTGCTGACGGCGGACTTTATATTGTAAACGGTCCGGGAAATGATATGGTTGCGGTAACAAACCTCGCAGCCTCCGGAGCACATATGATACTTTTCACGACGGGACGTGGTACACCGCTTTCATCCGTTGTTCCGACCTTGAAGATATCGACAAATACTCCGCTTGCAGAAAAGAAGCCGCACTGGATCGACTTTGACGGCGGTGTTTTGCTTGACGGAGCTGACATGACCTTGCTTTCAGAGAGCTTATATACGCTTTGTCGCGAGATTGCAGACGGCAGGGAAACCAAGGCTGAGAAAAACGGTTACTGTGACATTGCCATATTCAAAAACGGTGTTACACTCTAAGTCTTTTTACTAACATTTGTTAAAATTTCAGAATATACTTGACCTCAAAGCTAAAATAATGTATAATATCAGTATAGTGTAACAAAAAAACACCGAAAAGGGGAATGTATATGAGAAAAGCCGAAAACCAAAATATGACGAAAAACAGTATTCTCAAAATTGTCGGGATCGTTGCGGCGATATTTTTGCCGACGTTGATCGCAATTATCAGCTTCATCGCGGCGCAGAATGCATCCGTCAGCGAAAGCAGCGTCACAAAGCTTGAGATCACGGATACCGATGGAAAAGTGTTCACGCTTATGGCGAACAATTCCGACGATATGAAGGATATAAGCGGATTTGTTTCGATAAACGATAACGCAGAGTCACGGGCTTCATTGCCTTCAGATGTCGTTTCAAACAGTGGTTTGTTCGAGTTCAAGTATTATAATTATGACCGTGTTCAGGTTTATAATTATTATTTCTCGTCCGATACGAATAATGCCTATTTTGTTGATTCGCGCGATAACTGCTATCAGATCACAGCCGAGGACGCAGCCTCATTCCTTTCAACAAAATACGCGCGTTCTCTTTACGACACGACAGAATTTCCGACTATGACAATTTCGGAGGAGTCACTTCTTCCGGTCACCGCAAAATGGGAATATCAGACCTTTGGCGGAGCATATGTTGCGCTTGACGGTATTGAAACCTCTGCAAAAACGGACAGAGTTTATGAGATGAAGGGCGCATTTGCACTTTCGTTTGATAATCAGCCCGATGATATCCGCGTAACGGTCACTGCAGACGGCTCAACGCTTTATACCGGATTTTATGAGGGAATTGTCAACACCTCGCTTGAGGGAAGAACGATTGACGTTCACGTTGAAGCCGAATGGTATGGAAGCTCTGCGTTCACAGGTAATGCAACATATGATTTCAAGGCAAAGGTTCTCGTTCCTGCGGCGTTCTATCTCGGCAGAACAGAGGTTGAACCGGGAGATTTTGTTGTGATCTCGGCAAGAAATGTTGACGATCCCTCCGCCATAAAGTTCACGAGCGATCCCGATATCGGTTACACTCCCGTATTCTTTAAGGACGGAATGTATGCGCGAGCACTCGTTCCGATAAATATGGCATTTGAGGGCGAGGAGGTTCAGTTCACCTGCACATACGGCGAGGTCACTCAGCCTATGACGCTCAATATCAAGAAGAAGACATTCGCATCCTCATCAATTTCCGTAACTCCCACGGTTGTCAGCCAGACAAGAACCGAAACGACGATGAATACCTTTAAGGAAACTATGGCTCCTATTATTGCCGAAACCGAAGCAACACCTCTTTGGGAGGGTACTTTCCACGAAGGAACAGCAGGTGGTAATGTCCGAATAGGCTTTGGACGTTATGTAACGATAACAGGTACATCCGAAACCTTCCGTCATGAGGGCTGTGACTACATTGTAAGTTACGGCGAGGATATCATGGCGATGAATAACGGTAAGGTTGTCTTTGCCGGATACCTTGACTATTCGGGCTATATGGTTGTTATCGACCACGGTCTCGGACTCAAGAGCTGGTATGCTCATCTTAATGATAATATTCCCGTTCAGGTTGGCGATACGGTTGCCAAGGGAGACGTTATCGGTCACGGAGGTACGACCGGATTTACAAGTCTTGATCCGATCTGTCACATTGCTGTTTCGGTATACGACGTGCCGGTTTCGCAATATGATCTCTGGGATAACGGAATTCCGATGGAACAGTAAAATTAAATAAATAGTCCGCAAGCTGCCGGTTGTTACGGTGTCTTGCGGATTTTTTTCCTATTATAAAATCATGTTTTGTACATCACGGCTTCAAGCGGTTGGAAAAGATTTCCCTGAAATTCAGTTGTCGATACTGTTAAGACGGTTGTACGCCTCGGCGAGTGCGTTCCACGTTGCTTTATCGACACGTCCCGTAACGGGTAGATTGTGAGTTTCTTGGAATGCTTTTATATCTTTGACGGTGGATTCGTTGTAAACTCCCTCCGGCGGCATACCGTCGATGTTGTCATATGCGTTTGCGAGAAGGCGGAGCATGAACTGTACGATTGCGACGATATCGGAATATTCGCCTTCGTCTATTTCGTAACCCTCCTCCTCGGGAAAAGGATATATCGGACTCGGACGTGCACG
>JAZNFB010000247.1:0-12964 GCA_045588895.1 Candidatus Flemingiibacterium sp. | reverse complement strand
AGATTACGAATTCAAGTCAGATTTTTCAGGCGAAGAACATCACTTGACAAGAGGAAATATTTCTCTCTACGATGTAGAAAAGGGAAAGCTCTCGCTAAAAGAATTCGTGGAGCTTCTCTCCCCGGAGGAGCTCGTATGGTTGGCAAGAGGACAGGCGATCAGCTTCACGGGAGGAACCTCTGGAATTGGAGATATCAGATATCTTGAAATCCCCAACCCGCAGACAGCAGACGGTCCCGTTGGAATCAGACGCTCTGTGAATACAACCTGCTTCCCCTGCGCCACTCTCGTTGCGGCTTCTTGGGATACAAATCTTCAGCAGGCTATGGGCGCGGCTTTGGGCTTTGAGGGCTTTTCAACAGGTGTTGACGTCATTCTCGGCCCTGCAATGAATATCCACAGAAACCCTCTCAGCGGAAGATGCTTTGAATATTTCTCTGAGGACCCCGTTGTTTCGGGAAAAACTGCCGCAGCTCTCGTGCGCGGAATAGAAAAAGCGGGACTGCTTGCAACCTTAAAGCACTACGCTGCAAACAGCTGTGAGGACAACAGAAACATAAATAACAGCATCGTCAGTGAAAGAGCGATGAGAGAGATCTATTTAAGAGGCTTTGAGATCGCGGTCAAGGAAGCAAATCCTGCTTTTATCATGACCTCATATAACCTCGTTAACGGAATCCACACCTCAACTCACGCACAGCTTCTTCGCGGAATTTTGCGCGACGAATGGAAATATGAGGGCGCACTTATGACCGACTGGAGAAACGGCGTACCCATGAAGGACGAAATTGCGGCAGGAAACAATATCAAAATGCCGCTCGGATATCCCGATGAGGCAGAGAAGGCGCTTCTTGCATACAAAAACGGAGAGCTTACCCTCTCCATGTTAAAGGACTGCGCATATTACGTTCTTTTGGCAATTATGAAATCAAGAAGCTTCAAGCAGCGCGATTTCGGACTGATACATAAGCTTGACGGTGATTCTCTTTATGTTCCGGCTCTTATGTTCAACGGTATTTCCTGCTATATAGCAACTCATGACAAGCGTGAAGACGGCAAAGAATATTTATACAGACTGAACCTTGATCAAAGAAACAAGCGCACCTATATTAATTACGCCATAGACTGCGATATGGGCGGAGATTTCGAGCTTGCAATGGAGCTCTCGACAAACACCCCGGATGCGGAGGTTTGGTTCTTTGATTACGACGGCAATGAGCTTGGCAAAATTTGCTGTGGGGACATGAGTGACGAAAATGATTGGCGCATACTTAAAACAAACATCTCTCTGAAAACAGGAACGAATATCATAAAATTCGTCTTTGCTCTTGAGCCGACTGTGGAAAGAGACTTCTTCTCGCCAAGAACAGAAGTACCAAATGAGTGGCCAGACCTCTTACCAGGAGACATCCGGTTCACAGGATTTACGCTTGTGAGAAGGTAAAAACAAAAAAGCAATACGCCGCCTGACAGGATAAAAACCTTGTTCGGTGGCGTATCATTTAGTTTTCTTTCCCCCAACTATTGACATAGGGCCAAAATAAATTTCGCACGAAGCCGTTAAAGCCGCGTGCGAAGTAATATTAATCTGCTATGTCTACATAAACCTCAACATATGCTGCTGTGAATGCGTAATCGTCAGAAATAATCTCTGCGCTCATATATCCGCCGTCATGTGCTGCGGCCGGAATCTTATAACAGAGAAGCTTATCGGTTGTAAATCCGTCCTTACAGCGTTCTGTGCCGACAAATGTACAAGGCTCGGAGTTTACATATACCGTTGGAGGATCGTCTATAAGTGCCGCAACATTTGTGGAAATCTTGAAGGTGAGCACAGCCTCGTCGGGAACATCACCGACCGGTACACGGATATATGCAACAGTTCCTTTGTTTACCTTCAAGGGAAGCTGTGAGAAGCTGCTGTACCAGATCTGCGTTGTGTCGTTATAACCCATGATACATCTGCGGTCACGTGTCATCAGCTTTTCATACGAGCCTATGGTTGTGAGAAGATTCCACGCTCCTTTGCCGCTGGAGACAGGATACAGATCTGAATTGGCAGTTGCTTTTTCCGTTCCGAGATCTGTGGAGCCGAGGAAATAGTTATAAAGTGCAATTTTGTCTGCGCCCTGAGAGAATGCGTTTGCTGCGAAGCCGGTTGAAAGCGTAAATCTTCTGGTTGAGTGTTCAGCTCCCGAAGCATAAGTTCTTATATTCTGTTCAATACAGGGAGCAACCTCAACGCCGTGAGGCTTCATAAGGGACGACCAGACTGCTATGGGAGTGTCAAAGTCAGAGGACTCATAACGTCCTGTCGGGATAACAAGATCAATAACACCCTCTGCCGCCCATGTTATAACGTCAAGACCGAAATCGTAATTTGTTTCAATAGTCGAGCCGACACGAACACAGGTCTTGATCTCATGACCGTACTTTTCCTCATAAACCGCAATAAGGTCGTCAACCTCACGCATAAAGCCGTTAAGTATGTCAAGTCCTCTGTATTCAGCACCTATACCGAAGAGACGGAGCTCACGCTGGAAGTCAAGCTCGATACCGTACGGGTCGTAACGGTTCAGCGCATCGTTTATATGGCGGAGTATAAAATCACGGGTTTCTCTGTACTGATAGTCAAGCGAATAGTCCATGTATGCAACCTTCGGATGATGTGTTATTCGACGTAGCTCGGGATTATCGAAATAGAACTGCGAAATAATTGAGTGCGGTTTGCCCGTGGTGAGTGATTCCGTCAGATAGTGAACGTCGTTCATACGGAAGGAAAGCCACGGATTGATACCTATGGTCGGGAAGGTTTCACACCAAAGACCGACATAGTCTGTGCCGTAAACATCGTGAAGCATATGTGCCGCGTTGATGTATGTGAGGTCCTTGAAGTCAACCGCCTGACCGTTTTCCTCGGTTGCATGATATTTATCAACATAATCGTCGAGCTCATCGGACGGGTAAACAGTCATGCCAAGCGAGCTTACGTTTATCATATAGTCAGTAACGTGCGTGCCCTCAAACTGAAGCGCATAGTCGATGATATCCTGCGGTGTCCAGCCCTTGCTGCCTACCTGTGAAAGAAAGTTTGTACAGTCATGGTTAATGATGATGCCCTCAACCTCATACTGTGCTTCAAGCTCGGGATCGTATTCCTTGACCGCCTTTGCTTCGGGCATTGTCTGGAAGCTTGCCTTTGCATATTCGGCATATGTAAGTCCCATGCTGTCGCCGACGACGTTTGTATATCCTGCCGGAATCTCCGAAGGCTCAATGGCTTCAAGTGTCCACTGATCAACGCAGTATTCCTGAATACATTCATCGTATGGACCGCCACGCGCTCTGATAAAGTCGAGCGGTTTAGTCAGCGTTATGTAAAATTCCGCCTTGATCCATTCATTTGTTGCATAAATTCTCGGGTTTCCGTTCATGAATGTTCCGTCTTCATAATAAAAGAGAAGCTGCAGAAGTGAGATCTGTCCGAAATTTGCCGTGCGGAAATATCCGGTGAATTTATATGTTCCCTCGCTGATGGTGGAAGAGGGATAATAATCAAAACCGGCATAGGCGGTGGTTATATCCTGCATTTTGAGATATCCGCCGTTTTCATCGAACACCTGCTCCATATACTGACCGTTTACAAGCCAGGTTGCACCGGTGCCGTCGAAGTGACCGTTCCCGAGAAGATCGTTTGCATTAGTTTCTGCCGGAATTGAGAGTGGAGGTGTCCAGTCAATGGCAGCAAATTCAAGGTCATGAAAATCAACAGATGCGGGAAGTGCAAGCCTGATTTCATCAATATCTGAGTTAAAAGCAAGATTGATGCTGAGTCTCTGCCATTCATTAGTGAGCGTCATAGTGGCAGATGCTACTGCCTCATTGTCTGAAAGTACCGATAGTGTAACATCTGCACTGTGTGTTTCTGTGCTCATGTCGATTTCGGAGAGACGGAAACAACCCGTAACGGTATAGTTGCCTGCGTCAAGTGAAATATCGGAGCTCACAGAAGCAGTGTTGCCTGTTTTGTAATAGCTGATAGCATTCTGCCATGCGGGAACGCTTAACTGATTGCCATCCTGCTTTGAGAGAGTGCCGTTACCGATAAGCTCCTCACCCGTTGCAAGATTTATGAACGAAAGCTTTGCAATATCATATGATACGGCGTCCTCTGCATCCCAGAAGGTCCAGAGCCTGAAATAGAGCTTATCTGCTGCATCGAGAGTGATGTCGTAGCTCTTGAATGTCCATTCCTCGGTGATTTCGGCGGCTCTTGTTGTGGAATTGCCGTTTACACGGGTGAATGTATAGCTGTCGGGATAGCCGGATGAGATTTCCTTCCATCCGTATTGGTCATATCCGTTAGTGCTCTTGCCCGAACCACATATAGCAAGGCGGAGTGCCGCATTACGTGTTTCATTCTTTACATCCTGTGATCTAACATAGAATGACACCCTATATGTCCCTGCCGTCAATGCCTTTGCAGAGTCGGTATAATAGAAGCCGTCGCCGCCGGTAGTTTCACCGTCGTACACTATACCGCCTGTTTCAACGTGGATATACTTGGTGATGCCAAATTCATTGTCTTTCTCGTTAACGATGCTGATGCCATCACCGTTCTCGTCGGTCCAGACTGCATTTTCGAGGGAAGTATCACTTGATAGGGTGATTGCGTCCATACCGGACGATGCTGCTACGCTTATCGGTAAGCTCGATACTGCGAGTGCTGCTGACAGCAACAGTGATAAAAGTTTCTTTCTTTCCATTTTTCTTCTCCTGATGTTAAAATTCTTTTACATCTATATTATACCAAATTTTTTACAAAAAAACAACCCGTTGGAATGTGTGCGCTATCCATAAAATTAAACGGCTGTTTATATAAATAATTATCAAAGATACATAGCACGCTGTTTGGCATATGTTGATCCCGGCAAAGATATATCAAGGTTGCGACGGTGGTAATCCCTGATCTGCTTGATTTTGTTGTGGTGACTTTTTTTAACAGAACTCAATCATTTTTTCTATTCTTTTTTCAATTTTTCTCTCATTTCTATTGTAATGCTACACCAAGTAAACATAGGATTTTCTGAAAAGTATTGATTTTTTAACAAAAGTACTGTATAATATATCACTGATGAGTGTGTGAGTGAATAATTCTCATGTGGCAACCGATGTAACATACAGACATACTTATTAATTAACAAAAAGTCAGGTGAAAATTATGATAAAGAAATCAATGTATAAAGGAAGAGAAGCGATAACAATTGAATGCAGTAGGTTTTCTGCGCTTTTTTTGCCGGCAGACGGTGCAAAAATGGCTTCATTTAAAACTGAAGACGGTACAGAGCTTTTGGCACAGGCGACGGGCGAAGAATATAAACGCCTTTTTCTTGATTCCGATTATGAAAAATGTGAATGCAGTGCCTTCGACGATATGTTTCCCACTATTGATCCTTGCACGATAAACGCTTTTGAATATCTTGACCACGGTGAAGTTTGCCGCCGGGAGCACACAGCACAGATAATCGATGATTCTGTTTGTTTTACTTGCTTCTTGCCTTCACTCAATGTTACCTATAAAAAGAATGTTTACATAGAAAACGATCAGCTTTTTATCAAATACATTATCGAAAACCATAACGATGTTCGTTTCCCCTATATTTGGGCAGCGCATATGATGCTTGCCGGAGAGGAAGGTCTCCATGCGGTCAGCAATTTCCCCGAAGGCAGCGAAATGAGGCTTATGAGCGGCAACCCGACGGGCGATATGCGTTTTCTTCCGGATTTTGGTAATAAGTGTTATAAATTTTATTATACCAATACGGTAACTCCTTTGAGATGCGGTGTTGTTTACCCGAAAAGCAAAATTGAGGTAAGCGTTGAGTTTGACAACGATGTTATAAAATATTTTGGCGTTTGGGTAAATCCAGGTGATATTAATGAAATGTATAATATTGCGATTGAACCCTGTTCTGCACCGTATGATAGCCCGGTAAACGCCGAAAAGGAAAATGTTTGCTCTTATCTGATGCCAAATGATAAGGTGGAGTTCACATTAAAAATGTCGTACAAAAAGCTGGTGTGACGGAAGCTCCCTCAGAGAGAAGTTAAGCAATGAGCTGCTCTTTTTGTGCGGTACACCCACTAAAAAATAATATGACTATACAAAAAGTCCTCGAAATCAATCGGGGATTTTTTTGTTTTATCACATGGGCTTTGATCTCTCTTTACTTGTGTGATAGGTTGTCCTCAATTTCGCATCGCAATACTAAAATGAAAGAACTGCAATGAAGTGACTTATATTTTTGAATATAAATTGTTAACATTTCAAAAAATTGTTGACAATTTGATCTTGGCGGTGTACAATTATTTTAAGGTGGTGATAAAAATGCAGGATGCTCTGAAACGAAGCAGCACGGTACAAACGCCCTTAAAAGAACTCAGGCGTGATATTATTATGAAAAATCTCGAAAACGATACCCATGTAGCAGAGCTGCAGTTTGCCGAGAGATATCTTTGCAGCCGTGCGGCGCTGAGAAGTGCACTTGCCGTTCTTGAACAAGAGGGTTTGATACGGGTTTTGCCAAACGGTACTAAGCGTATATGCAGTTTAACAACAAAAGATATAAATGATTTGTATGAATTTCGTACCCATATTGAATGCAGTGCGCTCAGGCAGGCATTAACAAACGGTACGTTAGATATATCAAAGCTCATTCAAGTGGTTGAACAGGCAGAGGAGAGCGATGACTTCCTCGATTGCGATGCTAAATTTCACGAAACACTGGTGGCAATGAGTAATAACAAAGCACTGCTGCAGGCATGGAAAACCTTTATGCCCGTGACAAGAGAACTCTTTTCATTGAATTTCAGTCATTCCCAAAATGTTAAGGATGCTTTTCATACAAGGCATATGCTGATTGCAAAAATGCTGCTTGACAGGGATGAAGCAGTAATTGATGTGCTGAAAGCTCATATTGATGAGGCGAAAGAATTATCTTTGATAGAAGATTAAGCGGAGATGTTTCTATGATAGTAGATAATATTGTTAACTGTGAAAAATACTACGGAGTAAACGATAAATTTAAAAAGGCGTTTGATTTTTTGAAAAAAGCCCCTGAGAATTTGGCAGAGGGCAGACACGAAATTGAGGGCGATGAAATTTTTGCTGTTGTCCAGGCTTATGTTACGAAAAGCGAAGAAGAATGTATATGTGAGGGTCATAGAAAATATATAGATGTTCAGTATATGGTTTCAGGCAATGAATTTATGAAGATCACAGATATATCTTCTGTTGAATCTGAAGCTATATATGATGAAAATAAGGATCTTGAGCTTTTTTCAACCGGAGAGGCGTGCGATAAAATAGTAATGGCTCCGGGAAAATTTGCAGTATTCTTTCCAAACGATATACACAAAGGCGCAATTATGTATACCAACCCTTCGGCTATAAAGAAAATTATAGTCAAAGTAAGGGTTTGATATAAAAAATAACTATCTCGAAAGAGAATAACGAAAGGTGGAGCATTATGAAAATTACAGACGTACAGGCAATTATTGTAAAGCAGCCGGAGATCAGTATCATCGGTGACGGAAGTCAGGACACAGTTGTAATCAAGGTTATGACTGATGAGGGAATTACAGGTATAGGTGAAGTTGACTCTTCTCCCTATGTTGTAAAGGCTATCGTTGAAGCCGGAACCTCTCATATGGTATGTATGGGACTTCGTGATGTTGTTGTGGGCGAAGACCCGTTTGACGTTGAAAAAATCTGGTACAAGATGTATGAGCTTTGCTACTATTACGGCAGAAGAAGCGTTGCTATACACGCAATGAGCGGTATTGATATGGCAATTTGGGATATCCTCGGCAAAAAGATGGGTGTTCCGGTGCATAAGCTGCTTGGCGGCGCATTCAGAGATAAGATTCCCGCATACTGCAGTGTACTCATGCCCGATAACGAGGATGAGATCAAGAGAATTGCTGATACATATCTGCCTCAGGGCTACACCGGCATTAAGTTCGGTTGGGGTGCTTTGGGTCAGAGCGATAAAAAGGATTTGGAGCTTGTTAAAATGTGCCGCAAGGCAATGGGCGATGATCCCAAGCTTATGATCGATATCGGTATGGTATGGCGCGATCTTAAAACTGCTGTGCGCCTTTGCAACGAGTTTGAGCAGCAGGATGTTTACTGGGTAGAGGAGCCCTTCAAGCCCGATGATCTTGATGCATATAAGCGTTTGTGTAATTCTGTTAATATGCGTATTTCAGCCGGTGAAGAGGTTGGTACAATGTTCGAATTTAACGAGCTCATCGCAGGCTGCGGTATTGATATTATTCAGCCCGACATCAGCCGCTGCGGTGGTATTACAATCGCTAAAAAGGTTATTGATATGGCATATCTGCATAAGATTCCCGTTATTCCTCATGCGTTCAAAACCGGTATACTTATGAGCGCATCCCTGCAGGTTATTGCCGCAACTCCCAATGCTTTGTGGCTCGAATACTGCTGCCAGGAAACCGTCCTTTCCAAGAACCTCGTCAAGAAGCACTTCTCTATTGATAGCGAGGGTTATGTTAATATTCCTCAGAAGCCCGGTCTCGGCGTTGAAATTGACGAGGAAGTTCTTAAGCGCTATGAGGTCAAATAATGACAACGTGGGAATTGCAAAATAAGATTCACGACGCCGTTAAAGAAAATCTGCACATTGGGATGACAGAAAACGAATTGGCAGGTGTAATTTCGGCGATTGCTCCACAGTGGCAGGGGGATCTTATTTCCGGCAAAAGAAGTGCCGAAATCGAAGGCGGTCCAACCAACAGAAGGATTGAATACGGTGATGTTGTACTTCTCGATTTGCAGGTGTGTGCAGACGGTCAATGGTCTGATCTTACACGTGTGTATTTTATGGGAGAAGTATCGGAAAAGCAGAGAATAGCGTATGAACAGGTTGTGAGAGCACTTGCAGCCGGCGAGACTTTGCTTCATCCGGGTTCTAAAGCTAACGATATCTGGAACACCGTGCATAACGCGGCAGAGACAGAATTTGCTTTTACCCACCACGCAGGTCACAGAATCGGTACAGAGGAAATTGTCATAGAACCGCGCTTTATTCCCGAAAGTGAAGATATTTTAAAAGAAGGCATGGTTGTGACACTGGAGCCGGCGGTTTACGTGCCGAATGAATTTGGCATCAGACTTGAAAATAACTATCTGATAACCGAATCCGGCTTCAAAAGACTTTGCAGCTTGCCGATAAATATTACAGAATATATAGTGAAAGGATGATTGTTTTGTTAAAAGGAGCGTTTGGCGTATTACTCACTCCATTTACAGCGGACGGTCACGTTGATTATGACGCATATGAAAAAGAGCTTGAATTTGTTTTAAAATCTGATATTACCGGCTTTTTCGTGTGCGGAACAACGGGAGAATTTGTAAGTCTTTCTCCCCAAGAAAATTTAGAAATGCTTGCCTTTGCCGCAAAGCATCTGAAAGGCAAAAAGAAGCTTCTTGCGGGCGCATCAAGCCCTAATGTTTCGACAACAGTTACATATATGACTGCTGCAGCTGATTTAGGATATGACGCTGTAATGATTTGTCCGCCCTATTATTTTACAATGGGACAGAATGATGTTGAAAGATATTACAAGCATTTGAGCGATCTTGACATTTGTGATATTATACTCTATAAAATTCCTATGTTTACCAACTCTATAGAGATGCCTTGCTTCGAAAAGCTTCTTGGCGAGAAGAGAATTATTGGTATGAAGGATTCATCTGCCAATATTAAGCAGATTGCTCACGAGGTTGATCTTATAAGAAGAAACAGACCCGAGTTTGCGCTCTTTGGCGGTACTGATGACAGTCTTGTTCCCAGCCTGGTTGCCGGATGTGTCGGTTCTATAACCGCATTTTCGGTTATAGTTCCTGAGGTGAACGCAAAAATATATAAGCTGTTCGGAGAGGGAAAAATTGCAGAGGCAATGGATCTTAACCGTAAAGCGTTAAAGCTCCTCAGACTTGCAGACTCCATGATGTTTCCGAGTGGATATAAGCTTGTATATGAGGCGAGGGGTCTTCCCATTGGACACTGTCAGGTTGTTGACAAGGAGAAAATGCCCATCCTGCGCAACCAAATAAAAGAAGAGCTTGATTTGTTATTGAATAATTTATAAGGTGGGGAAAATCATGAAAGCAGCATTATGGGATGCTATTGATCATATAAGCATTGTTGATAAGCCAATGCCTTCAGCTGACGCAGGTCATGTTGTAGTGAAGGTTAAGGCGGTTGGTGTTTGTGCAACCGACGTACATATGATAACCGGTAAAGTTACACTCGCAAAACCACCCCACGTGCTTGGTCACGAAATTGCAGGCGTTGTTGAAGAAATCGGCCCGGGTGTAAACGGATGGAAAAAGGGTGACCGAGTTGTAATTGATACCATTATCTCCTGCGGAAGATGTAAGGCGTGCAAGAGCGGAAGAAAAGAACTATGCCACGAAAAGCAGGAAATCGGATACGATCCATACGACGGCGGTTATGCAGAGTATGTGAGAGTACCGGCACAGTGTCTTGTACATCTGCCTGAGGAGATCCCTTTCAGCGATGCGGCGATTCTTGAGAGTATTGCGTGTCCGTTCGGCGCCGTGCTTCGCATTGGTATAAAGCTTGGCTCCACCGTTCTTATTCAGGGCGGCGGCCCTGCCGGAATTGCATTTTTGCAGGCGGCAAAGCTTTCAGGAGCAGGCAAGGTTATTATGTCGGCAAAAGGCGAAAACAGATTGGCATATGCAAAAAAATTCGGTGCCGACCATGTGATCGATGCAAAAAATGAGGATGTTTTGGCACGGGTAATGGAGCTTACAAACGGCGAGGGCTGCGATTATGTTCTTGAAGCAAGCGGAAGCGAAGCAGGTATACTCCTCTCTTTTGATGCGTGCAAAGTGGGCGGAGATGTGCTGTGTTACGGTATTCCTGACGAAAAAGCACAGATTACGTTCCCGTTTATGAAAATGCTTATCAAACAGCTTCGTATACACGGTATTTTGGAATACTGTGCCGGTTGGGATACGTTAGTTGAGCTTGTGGCAAACGGAAAAATCAATGTTCACGATATCGTTACACACACATTCAGTCTTGATGAGCTTTCAAAAGCTGTTGACCTCGTTAAAAACAAGGAAAAAACCTTGCTCAAGGCAGTAATAGAAATGTAACCTTTCACGGATCAGATACAGGAAGGCAGGAAAATACTATGAAATATGCAAATACCCCTGATATGATAATAAGATCAGGGAAAATAATTGACGGAACCGGTACACCGGCATATTCAGCAGATATTGCCGTGAAAGACGGAAAAATCGATTATATCGGTGATCTTTCCGAAGCGGATGCGCCGCTCGTTATTGATGCCAAAGGTAAATATGTTACTCCCGGTTTCATTGATTCTCATACACATTCAGATTTCACTCTTTGGTGTTTCCCAGAGTTCCAGAATGCCGTAAGACAGGGCGTTACCACGGAAATTGTCGGTAACTGCGGTTATTCCATGAAGCATTCACTTGAAAATGTTCCGTTCGATTCAAGCGCTGACGGGATTACCTCTGTGTATGATCTTTTCGGTACCGGTAAGCCTATACCCCAAGGCGCAATAGCGGCAGTTCTTGACAAGGCAGAAAAGCTCAGACCGTCTGTTAATCTTGCGTGGCTTTGCGGTCATAATGATCTCAGAATTATTGCAGGCGTCAGCGGCAAAGAAGCAACACCGGAACAGTTTTCGGTTATGGAAGGATTTTTGCGCGAAGCGTTGGATGCAGGCTTTATCGGATTTTCGACAGGTCTTGAGTTTGACCCGGGTATCAATTCAGAGCCGGAAGAGGTTGAGCGTTTAGCAAAGATCGTTGCAGAATACGATGCAAATTATTGCTCACACATGAGAGATGAAGGCACATACATATTGGAGGCAGTCGATGAATTTTTGAATGTTATCCGCAAGACAGGCATCAGAGGTACAGTGTCACATCTCAATGTTAAATATGACAACGGTATACCGAATGAATATCTGCAAAAGAGTATGCAGATGCTTAAGGATGCCCGTGAAAAGGAACACCTGCCCGTTTATGCTGATATGCTTCCAACCTGCTTTGCTTCCGGAATGGCGATGGCAATACTTCCGCCGTGGCTCTACGATGACGGTATTGAAAAATTAAAGCAGACGCTTTCAGATCCCGAGGGAAGAGATCGTGTGAAAAACGATCTTGACAGATATTGGCGTTTCCTCGGAAAAGGTCAATGGGACCGTCTCCTTAATGTCACAGCGGGCTATCTGCCGCAATATGCAGGAATGAGCTTTGCAGAAATCGTAAATGAGATGGGCAAGGAGCCTGTTGAATGTTTCCTTGATATCATTGCTGCTGCTCCTTCTATGGAGGCACTGCGCGACGTAGGTATGCAGGCGAATGTTTTCCATGAACAAATTATGGTAGACAGTGTGGTAAGAGATCCGATATATATGTGGATGACGGATTCATCTGTTACCGGACTTGATCATCCCGAATTGCCGCCTGCACAGAACGTGCAATACTATATGTCAATGATCTATTTCTTTGTACGCTATGTCCGTGAGCTTGGTGCAATCTCTCTCGAGAAGGCAGTAAATAAGGTGACAGGTATGCCTGCCAATCACTATCAGCTTGCAAGCAGAGGCGTGATTGCAGAGGGAAATTTTGCCGATATCAATGTTTTCGACCTTAATAATCTGAAAATTAACTCTACTTTTGCGGACCCGTGTCAATACAGCGGTGGCTTTGACTGGGTTATCGTGAACGGCGAAGTGGTTATTAAGAACGGTGAACACACAGGCAGACGCCCCGGACAGATACTGCGCCATAATAAAAATTCATAAGCTATAAATACCCTGCCGTATTCCTTCTTTTGAGGGCTTGGAGTACAGCAGGGTATAT
>JAZNFB010000246.1:0-5842 GCA_045588895.1 Candidatus Flemingiibacterium sp. | reverse complement strand
TAAAGCTCCCGGACGCGACATGATGAATATACTCTCACGTTCCGTCCTTGCGCTTTACGCCTATGACGACAATCCCGACGATATCTCAACCGCAAACGTACTTCGCCAATGCCTGCAGTTAACGTCCGTATTTCCGCTTCTTTCGGTTTACGGTTATCAGTCTTATCAGCATTACCATCTCGGCAAATCGCTGTTTATACATCCGCCGAAGCGTGATCATTCAACAGCCGAATGTATCCTCGGAATACTTCGTGAAAACGGTGAATTTTCTCCGCTTGAAGCAAAGATCCTCGATCTCTCACTGGTGCTTCACGCAGAACACGGCGGAGGTAACAATTCCTCGTTCACCATGCACGTCGTCACATCTTCTGGTACTGATACTTATTCCGCAACCGCAGCGGCACTCGGCTCACTCAAGGGTCCCCGTCACGGCGGTGCCAACGTCAAGGTCGTACGTATGTTTGACGATCTTAAAGAGAACTGTAATATCGACAGCGAGGCATCAATTCGTGACTATCTTGTTCGTTTACTCGACAAAAAAGCCTTCGACAATGCAGGTCTCATTTACGGTATGGGACACGCTGTATATTCAAAATCCGATCCCCGTGCCGGTATTCTCAAGGACTGCGCAAAGGATCTTGCAATCGAAAAAGGCTGCTCGGAGGAATTTGCGCTTTATGAAACAGTTGCACGTCTTGCCCCAGAGGTTATTGCCGAAAAACGCCGTATGTATAAGGGCGTCAGCATGAATGTTGACTTTTATTCGGGACTCATTTACCGTATGCTTGAGCTTCCGTATGAGCTTTACACTCCACTCTTTGCAATATCACGCATCGCAGGTTGGAGTGCTCACCGAATTGAGGAAATTCAGAACGCAGGCAAAATTATCCGTCCGGCATATGTCAGTGTCCGCGATGAGAGAAAATATATGAGCATTGATAAGCGATAGGTCTCAGAGAAAACACAAAATCTATTTTGATTTAAAGCAAGGAGATCATTATGAACATAAAAAAGCTTTATCACATCAAGGAAAAAAGCTATACTGACATTTCGGGCTTTTTCTCTGCCTACGGTGATTTCGGCGTTGTAGACGGGATTGACAGCGATACCAAAAAATTGAAATAACAGAAAATACCCTTTCTTTTGAAAACGAAAGCTTTTCTGCCGTGTGCCGTTTCACCGATGTAGGTGAGGGGGTCGTTATGCGCGAGGATACCTTTACAGCCAAAGAAGACCTCACCCTCAATCGATATACAAGCCGTTTTTGCTTGGATGGTGGTGATTATGAGGTTTATACCCAGTTCAGTTGTTGGGGAAATGAGTCGTCAGGACAGTGGCAAGACCTTGTGACAGGAGTTGAGGTTTCTAATCTTGGTATTCGTACTACAGAAGAAGCAACACCTATGATGGCTGTCCGCAACAAAGGTAACGGTAAGATCTTTGTACTTCACCTCATGCCAAATGCTCATTGGAAATTAAGAGTTTCCAGAAAGCGTATGCCCGGCACAAATATCGTTGTACTTATTGAGGCAGGTATAAATGATGATGGACTTGCTATGAAGATAAAACGCGGCGATGTCATAAATATGCCCAGACTTGTTGCATACGAAACTCAAAACACCCTTGATTTTGATGCATGGAAGATTCACCGTATATTTAATAAGCTCTACCCCAGAAAAAGCTTGCCGGTTATATACAACAACTGGCTTAATACCTTTGACTGGATAAAATTTGAAGATGTAAAAGCTCAGGTAAAAACCGCTGCCGAGCTTGGTGTTGAGCAATTTCTTATTGACGCAGGTTGGTTCGGTTTTACCGAAAGCTGGGCAAATGAAATAGGAAATTGGAATGAAAACGTGATTGGCGCTTACAAAGGCAGAGTGAAAGAGCTTTCCGACTATGTAAAAAGTCTTGGTATGAGATTTGGTATGTGGATAGAGCCTGAACGTGTGCTCAAAAACACCGAAACTTATAAAAGTCACCCTGAATACTATATAGACGGCACTAACGGAGCGGCATTTTTGGATTTTGCGAATGATGAAGCACGTAAATATATAACCGATATTGTTTTAAATCTTATTGAAAAATACGACTTAAAATATATGAAGTTTGACTTTAATGCTTCATTGGCTTATGATGCCACACATAATGGTTTTTACTATTATTTCAAGGGTGTTAGAAAATTTGTAGCGGAAATCAGAGAAAAACATCCCGATATCTATATTACCAACTGTGCTTCGGGCGGAAACCGCATGTAGCTTGAAAGCTTTACCTATTACGACAGCGTTTGGTCAAGCGATAACCAGAGTCCGATTTACGGTTTCAGAATATTCAAGGATACCGCCTTGCGTGTATCGCCTTGTTACATAGAAAAGTATGACGTCAGACGTTTCTTCGAGGGCTTCCCTAAATATTCCGAACAAACTCTTGTTACGCTGCCCATAAGCTGTAACGGTTCTACATGGAGAAATGTACATAACGTCACGAGCCGTTATACCCACGCGTTTCTGACGGGTGGACCTTTGGGCTTTTCTACGGATATCGCAGGTTATCCTGAGGAGGAAAAGGCATTACTTAAAGAAGCAGTTAAAAAATTCAAAATTGACCGTGAATTTTACATAACCGCCGAAATGCGTATAATCCACGATGCTTCTGACGTTACAGTTATTCAGTATTCTGATAATAAGCTTGACCGCGTGTTGGTGCAAATCTTCACAAATATCCCCTTGCAGGAAACCGTACCCGTTTATCCCGTAGTGGAAATGGGCGCTGATTACACGCTTGGTGAAGAAACTCTGTCTGCCGAAGAAATTATCTCAAACGGTATCACTGTTGGCATCAAGGAGATTGACTGCGTAACATTAGACCTCAGAAAATCAATTAAATAAAATATAATATCCCATAATAAAAGAGCTGCCTTCGAAATGAAAGACAGCTCCTTTGTTTATTCGGTTATAACGTCGTTTTTCTCATTATCCCAGATGAAAACGCCTCTGCCACCGCCAACACCGTGACCTGATGCAAGCCAATCGGCATATGCACGCTTCAGTGAATTGTCGCGCGGAAGCTCGTTATACGGCTTTGTTGCATCCGCGCCGAAGATACGCCAGAGATCGTGCTGCGGATTGCTGTAATCGGCAGATTGATAAATCTTAAAGTCATCCATGAACGAAACGATATTCGAGTGTGCAGGAAGCAACTCTCTGTTGGGAAGATATAAAAGCCACGAGCCGCATCTGAAGATATCAATCTCTTTGCCGAGATAATCACGGAAAAATTCATATGCCTTTTTATAGGAAGCAAATCTTGTCGCACGGTCAAACTTACCGCCATCCGAGGGAATATGTACGCTGATCGTTTCTGTACCTGCATTTATAATTCTTCCGCCGACTTCAACATCGTCATCCGGGAAGGTTGAAAGCTCAAACTCAAGTCTGCCGAGCTTGAACTGCTCAAGCGTACAGAATTTATAGAACCACGGATTTGCAAAGAAGCCTGCAATACCGTGTACGTCAAGACACTCAATCAGCTTATAACGGAAGTCCTCAAGCATTTCCCAGAAATATTCCTCGGGGATTCCGGCTTCCTTGTATCTTTCCGGAAGACGCTTGGTAACGCAGAGATAATAAACAAATTTCGCAGTGTACGGATGCACACCGGTGTCCTCGCTTATTTTATCGAGAACGGTTTCAATATCATTGCGGGCAGGTGTCTCTCCCTTGATGTAGAATTTATCGACAAATGGCAAAAATTCCGAATTTTTTTCCAAGATATCATAAGCGTTAAGCAATGTCACCATGGGTGCTGTCGGGTAGTTATAGCGCACAAAAACATATGAAAGATAACTCCTCATAAATATTCTCACTTTCTAAAGATGCTTTATTAACAATCCGATTATATCACAATATCAAAAAAATGTCAATACGAAATCGGACAGCGATTATTATGGATTTTGTCATTTATAATTATATGACCATATAATATCCGACTTTTTTTCTAATATTTTTTTCAAACTTACTTGCTATTAAATGAGTGATGATTTATAATATAATCAGCAGTACAGAATGTTTTTTACTGACTACATAATTTTTTATAGCAGGTGAACTTATGAATACAGTTGATTTCTTTGGCAAAAAAGTTTCCAAGCTTATTATCGGCGACAACCCTATGACCGGACATTCATACATACAGGATATAATAAGCGGTAAAGAAATGACCAATTATTACACAACAGAAAAAATCAAAGAGGCTCTTTGGAGAATGGAAGAACTCGGATATAACACCATGCTTCCTCTTGCAACTCCTTTTATGATTAAGATTTTCCAGGACTATCAGAACGAGGGTGGAAAAATGCAGTTCATCTGGCAGCCTTATATGCCCATGGATCAGAAGGTAAGCATGATGCAGATGAAGGAGCTTAACACGATAGGTATTTATCATCAGGGCACCACCACAGACTTCCTCTATGAAAATAACCGTTGCGACGAGATCAAGGAGCGTATTGCTCTTTATCGTGAACTGGGCGTGCCGGTAGGTCTTGGAACACACCGTCCCGACGTTATTGAGCTCAGTGAGAGAGAGGGCTGGGATGTTGACTTCTACGTTGCTTGTATGCAGAATGCACGCCGCAACCGTGAAGGTGAGCCGAGTGGATTTATCACCGGAAAGACCAAGATGGGACTTATCTTCTATCCCGAGGATCGCCCTGTAATGCTCGAAACCCTTAAAAAGATCTCGAAGCCGATCATCGCTTATAAAATCTTTGCAGGCGGTCAGATGTTCTTAAATAAGACGCAGGAAGAAAAGGAAAAGCTTATCACCGGCGCTTACGAGGAAGTATTCACTGCCCTCAAGCCTAATGACTTTGCAGCTATCGGTGTATTCCAAAGAGATACCGACCAGCTTGAAGAAGACGCAAGACTTTATAACGAATGGTATAACGGTAAATAATAACAGAGGCGAAAATTTTAATGTTGGAGGCAGGGCTACTCTTATGGTAGCTAACGGCTGTTAAAATGGAAATTTTCAAGGAAAAGCATGAATACGATGTCGTTTGTCATGTCAGGGATATGACCACGTGGAGTCATTACTTCCACTGGCATGAAAACTTTGAAATCTTACGTATCATCGATAAAAGAACGAAGTTTCTGATCGACGGTCAGAGTATCGAAGCAGATCCCGGCGATATTGTCGTCATTAACAGGAGAAGTGTGCATCTTTTCATAATTGAAGAAATGGATGTTAAAAGAATACTTATAATGCAGTTCCCTGTTAAGAGCTTACTTGCGCTTGAGGCAGGTTTGCCAACCATAAAAACGCATATAACAAAAGAAGAGCTTCGTACAATGCCTGAGGTTGAACAGCTGGTTGATTCCTGTATTGAGCAGATCACCAAAGAGGCTCCGCTTAATGTTGGAGAAAAAAATCCGTATCTTTTCAGTCTCATAAACTGTCTCTATTTCACACTTTCAAAGCATTTTCCAAGCACCGCAAATCCGCATTCGGCTGCTTCACGTCTCTTTTTCGATGCGGTCAACTATGTTAACGAGCATTTTACGGATGAGGATATCACCGTTGAAGCTGTTGCAAAGCAGTTCTATGTTTCAAGAGAAAAAATCTCGGGCGAATTTCTGAAATATTCCGGAGTAAGCTTAAAAAATTATATTTGCTCACTTCGAATCAAAAAGGTCAACCTTCTTCTCGACGAAGGTCTCGATATCGGAACTGCGGCAATGAAATGCGGCTTCAATAATCTGCGTACCTTCAATTATACCTATAAGCGCGTTGTCGGTATAACGCCGACTGAATATCTTAATTCACGAAAATCAAGCGAAACAAAACA
>JAZNFB010000245.1:0-2701 GCA_045588895.1 Candidatus Flemingiibacterium sp. | reverse complement strand
CACCGACTCGCGTTCGTTCATTTCGTACACACGTCATGAATATTTCCGCCGTATCCTCTGCGACCTCATTGGTAAGTGGGTTGAAAACGGCGAATATCCCGCTGATGTTGATGCACTCTCCGAGCTTGTTATGGACATCTGCTATAACAACACCAAGAGCTATTTCGGCTTCTGATAAATATAATAAATGTGGCCACCGAGTTGTTTTTCGGTGACCATGTTTTTTTATTGCTTTGCGGTTTTCATGAGCTTGTTAAACTGTGGGATGGATGTGAGTGTTACTGTACCAATCATGGTTATGATCAATTCGGGTAGCATATAGAAGCCGTTGTATGCAAGCGAATAGAGCCATATGTTGTTCCAATCATCAGGCATAGAGGATTCCCAAATGGTAACACCCGTGATATAGTGACACAGCATACGGAGTGCAATCGCAAGCGCAACACCGAGACACATACCGATTCTGCCGCGATCCTTGAAAAATCCCGTTATACCGAGAATTGTGAACGCAACGATGTAATCGAACAGTATGCAGACAACAAGTACCGTTGGCGTTAGTCCCCAACCAAAACATTTGCTGACAAGAAGCTGGATTACGGAATAAACAAACGCGCTGCCAAATCCCCATTTAGGACCATGTATAAGCCCGATAAGACAAATCGGTATCATAGATCCAAATGTTATTGTTCCGCCAAGAGGCATCTCAAACGGCGAAAAACTGAGAACTGTACCGATCGCAACAAGTATAGCACACTGCGCCAAAATGCGAAGATTCTGATTTCTCATAAAAAGTCCTCCTTCATAAAAAAATTCTCCGAACAAAATAACCGTGTTCGGAGATTTATGACGTTTGGAAAGTCTTATAAATAAAACTATCGCGATATCCCTACGCCGGAATTACCCGTACAGGTTCAGAGGGTTCGGTCATCGACCGTCTCAGCTTCGAACATATCACCTGTGCACCGGCTAATATGTTTTGAGCACCCCTTTGTCGTTATTCTATTTGGAGTATTAATATTATATCACGCTAAAATTTGATTGTCAAGCCCTTTTCGACAATTTTTTTATTTCTGTTACATATCTGAAACGCTCAAAGCGCGAAAAGCCAAGCTCCTCAAGCTCTATTTTGGAGCGAAGCGTGTCCTCTGCAGTGTTGAAATCAGGTATAAGCGGAGTTTTAATAATCACACGATCTGCGAGGCTTGAAAGATGACGGAGATTTTGCTTCATTGCTGACGAAGAACAACCGGTGTAAGCGCGGTAAATCTCGTCGTTCATGTCCTTTATATCAATAACATATTCGTTGATAAGCCCATCAAGCATAGCAAGCTTATCCTCTGAAACTGCAAGACAGCTTTCAAGCGTAAAACGCCATTCTTCCCCTCTATTTTTGCAGTAAAGTATAAACTCACGTATAAACTCCGCCTGCAGAAGAGGTTCACCGCCGCCGAATGTAACACCGCCGCCCGTTGCGCTGAAATAAAGCGAATCAACACGCAAACGCTCATATAAATCCTCAACTGTAAAATCAAACGGTACACGCGAAAGCTTGCACTGCGGATTAAGACAATACCTGCAATCGAGCGGACAACCGTGACCGCCGACGAGTGTGGTAACGCCAATTCCGTCTGTACCGATTCGGTGACGTGAGAAACCGATACATTTAAAAGTCACTCTGTCTCCTCCGGTGTGTCAGATGAGGTTTCCGGATATATAATAGCCTCATTCGGGATTATAACGCTAACGGTTTCACAGTCAACATCCGGTAAATTTACGGTGTCACCGCCAATATCGTCCGGCAAACCCTCAATAGCACCGCCTATGTCATCCGGAATGAATGCGATATCTCCCTCAAGAAAATATTCTTCGGTGACTTCGCCTGCAATATCAGTTACAATATCGGTGACTGCCGGCAGGATTCCCTTGATAAGAAGCTCCTCAGTCGTTTCCGGCTCAAGCTCTCCCGGCTTACTGATTTCCCTTTCCGTATCCTCGGCGGTCGTGTCTGAAAAAGCAATGCTTCCCTCTGTAACATAACTTTCAATAGCCATATCACCGTCTAACTGTTCACCGCCCTTAATGAGATTTCCAAGATTATCAATAGTGTCGCATGAGGTTGTATTCACTGCAATAAGTCCTGCGGAAATACCTGCAAGCGCAATCTTTAATCCGCGTTTACGTCTTGCTTCAAGTCCGCGCTCGAGAAAACGAACCTCTGCTTCACATCTTGGGCAAGTGCCGAGACAATCGCCCTTGTGAGTGCATTCGGGAATTTCGAGAGGGATACCGTTAGCTTTTGCGATATCTTTGCGGATATTTTTGAGTATCTTACATTTCTGCTTTCCGTTCATTGGGGACACCTCCTATAGCTTTTGTAACTATTTGACGTACAAAGAATACAAAAAGTTCCAAAAAAATAACCGTGAGTTTTTAGTTCTCACGGTTAAATGAAAAATTATAATTATTCTTCGTCGTCAGAGTGACAGCAGCAATCGCAATCGTCGTCGTCACAGTCGTCACAAATGCAGTCGAACTTCTCGTTGCAAGCAGGACAAGTGATTTCAGCAGGATCAACAGTTTCGTCAAAGTAAACCTTTTCGCCGCAAGCCGGGCAGACAAGGCTATCAGGATCCAAAGAATCATCGAAGCATACGACCTCACCGCAATTAGGGCACTCAAGCTCATAATACTCAGAGTCGTC
>JAZNFB010000244.1:0-9920 GCA_045588895.1 Candidatus Flemingiibacterium sp. | reverse complement strand
AGATATTGCGCTTTCCAGCGGTAAAGATTTAGAAAAATTCTGGAAGATTTTTGATGAGCGTTTGGAGCTTTGTTATCGTGCGCTGATGTGCCGTCACAACAGATTAAAGGGCACATTGTCTGACGCTGCTCCGATTTTGTGGCAGGATGGCGCTATCGCAAGACTCGAAAAAGGCGAACCTATCGACAAGCTTCTTTACGGCGGTTATTCAACGATATCCCTCGGTTACGGCGGACTTTATGAATGTGTACGCTATATGACCGGTAAATCTCACACCGATCCCGAAGCGACACCGTTTGCGCTCAAGGTTATGGAATATATGAACGCTGCCTGCAAGAGGTGGAAAGCGGAGCATAACATTGACTTCTCACTTTACGGAACTCCGCTTGAATCGACGACGTATAAGTTTGCAAAGTGCTTACAGCGCCGTTTTGGTATAATCAAGGGTGTTACGGACAAGTCTTATATAACCAATTCCTATCACATCCATGTTACAGAGGACGTGAACGCTTTTGACAAGCTGATATTTGAGGCACAGTTCCAGGCGCTTTCACCCGGCGGTGCTATAAGCTATGTTGAGGTTCCGAATATGCAGAATAATCTTGAAGCGGTTATGCAGGTTATTCGTTGTATCTATGATAACATCATGTACGCCGAGCTTAACACCAAGAGCGATTACTGTCAGGAGTGTGGCTTCGACGGTGAGATTGAGATTCGCGAAGAAGGCGGAAAGCTTGTTTGGACCTGTCCGCAGTGTGGTAATCAGGATCAGGACAAGATGAATGTTGCCAGACGTACCTGCGGTTATATCGGTACGCAGTATTGGAATCAGGGACGTACACAGGAAATCAAGGAAAGAGTGCTTCATTTATAATGTATTACGGAAACATTAAAAACTGCGATATTGCCGACGGTGTTGGAGTAAGAGTGACGCTGTTTGTGTCGGGCTGTACCAATCGGTGTGAGCACTGCTTTCAGCCGGAAACGTGGGATTTTAACTACGGTGAGCCGTTCACAAAAGAGGTTGAAGACAAAATTCTCGCAATGCTTGCGCCGAGCTATATAAACGGTTTGACTGTGCTTGGCGGTGAACCGTTTGAGCCGCAAAATCAGCGTGAGCTTCTGCCGTTTCTAAAGCGTGTACACAAGGCTTACCCCGATAAAACTATATGGGCGTTTTCGGGATTTACCCTCGAGGAGCTTCGTTCCGACGGCTCGCATCCGAGGTGTGAGGTCACCGATGAGATACTATCGCTGATTGATGTGCTGGTTGACGGGCGTTACGAGCACGCAAAACGCAATCTGATGCTTAAATTCCGAGGCTCGTCTAATCAGCGGCTGATTGACATGAAGGCAACGCTCAAAAGCGGAAATGTTGTTTTATGGGATGAATAATTACAAATCGGGCACATCAAATGCGGTGTGCCCGGTTTTTGCACCGCATAGCATTGTTTGCGCCTTAGAGTTACTAAAAGCCTTTTCCGGTGGGAGAGATGTGTAAAAGATTGCTTCGCAGCTTTGTCGGATGAGGTGTCAACGAGCGGTTACCCTCTCTTAAATTCTCTCCCACGATTGAAACGGGACGACCTTTCTTCAGCCCCGACTTGTCAATACCGCCTTCGAGGGGACAGGAACCAACTCTCGCCGCAGTTTCCCGTCCCCTCGACCCCTTACCCTCCTTGGTTGGTCGCCTCGGCACGCTCAGTTCGCTTCGCTCACAATTCGCTCGTTTAGCGGTAATCGTTCGTTTTCGCCAACTGCGTCGGCGAGGTGGTTAGATTTGCGCAAGGTAACAATGTGTGCGGAGAGAGATGGGAGTCGGTGTAAACTATAGCAAAAATCTTATTGAAAATAAAAACAGGTATGTGCTATAATAAAATTAAGGAAAACCTATACAAGGAGATAAGAAAAATGAAAAAAGTTCCGATAAGCTTACAAATCGACGATCCGGCTCCGATAATATCCGTTTATCACGAGCACGCAACAGTGTCAACAACTGCCGACGGCAGACCGATTATACCAACCTTTCCAAACTCATTTCTTGATAATTTTTGTGATGTTATCGAAAAGCACGGAATAAAGGGCAAATTTTCAATCGTACCCATGCCCGGCAACAAGGGCGATATAGTGAACGGTCTTGACGGAGTGCCGAGGGAAGAGCTTGACTATTGGATGGATACAGTTAAAAAACGTGTCGCTCCACTTTTTACCATTGGTCCTGAAATGCTGACTCATCACAAGCCGATCGATCTTGCAACCGGCGAGCCTATTATGGAAATGAACGAGGAGGAGTGGTCATTCCACCAGGACAGAACCACGCTGACACCATATATCGGAAAGGCACTCTCAATTCTTAAGGAAGCCGGATTTAAGTCTATCGGCGTTACCTCTCCGTGGAAATTCGGAATAAAGGTTGAGGACGAATATCATCATGCCATCTCGCAGGCAGTATATGACGTTACCGGCAGTAAACACGCTTGGTTCATGACTCGCGGACTTTACGATATGCCAAATGCACGTCCATGGGTTGAGCTTGACGAGGATGGACGCACGCTTGTTTCGATTCCGCCGTCACTGCAGGATCGTTTCTGGCGCACAATTAACACAACCCGTACCGATGACGAATACGTAAATTCTATTGCCGACATGATAATTTCCGAGGACGGCAAGAGCGGCGAGATGATATATATTCTCGAAACCGGCGGCTTCCCGATTATCGTAACACACTGGCAGAGTCTCAATTCAAACGGGCTTGAAACGGGACTGCGTGTTCTTGATGTTATCGCAAGCCGTGTGAATAAGCACCTTTCAGACAGAGTTGAATGGATGAGCTTTGAGGAGATTATGAATCTCGTTCTTTCAAACAAGGAAGCCTTCCCGAAGCCGGCAGACACTGGAAGATAAGTAAAGCCTCCACTATACCAATTGAACCCCGAAGACAGTCACCAAACGACGCCTCGGGGTTCATTTTTATTAGAAATATATTGTTTTTCCGGTACGTGCCGATTCGTAAATTGCGTTGACGATTCGTACGCTCTTTATTGCCTCCATCGGAAGTATCTGCGGATCAGTGCCTCCTAAAACAGCGTCCACCATGTTACGCACCATTGATGCGTGTCCCGTTACAAGAGTTGGATCCTCGCGCTCGGCAATTCTGTTTCCGCCGCCGTAGCGCTCGAGCATCTCCTCTTCTTCCTCTTCCTCGTCCTCCGCATCACGGAGCTTCCAACGCCTTAATATATCAGCGTCAGCCTCAATAGTTCCGCCCGTGCCGTAAAGCTGTATGTCGGTGCTGATTCCTGGATATGCACAGGTTGTTGAAACAAATGTTGCCGCCGCACCGCTTTTGAAGGTGATAACCGAAGCGGTCATATCCTCGGTTTCGATATCGTGGTTATAAATACCCATCGTCGAATGAACGCTTACAACGTCACCCATAAGCCACTGCATAAGGTCAACCGTATGTACTGCCTGATTCATGAGAGAGCCGCCGCCGTCCATACTCCACGTGCCATGCCAGCCCTCGTAATAATGAGCGTCACGATACCATTTGACCGCGAAGGTGGCGAGAACCATCTTGCCGAGTCTGCCTGCGTCAACTGCCTCTTTGATCGGCTTCATGAGCGCATTGTTACGGTTCTGATGGATGACACCTGCCGTCATGCCTGTACGGACACGTGCTTCTTCTATCTTCATCGCTGCTTCGACCGTGATATCAATAGGCTTTTCAACGAGGACGTGCTTTCCTGCCTCCATCGCACGTACCGCATATTCAGCGTGCATTGCGCTGGGCAGGCAAATACTGATAATATCTATTTCGGGGTCCTTCAGCATACCGTCAAAGCTCAAATAAGCCTTTGTTCCCGGATATTCCTCGAGGACCTTGTCACGTTTTTCTTTAATAAGATCGCACACGGCGACAAGCTCACATTTATCATACTTTGCCGCGGCGCTGACATGAGCCATACCAACGCCGAGACCGACTACCGCATAGCCGAGCTTTCCATTCTTCATTTTGAGTTCTCCTTGGGACATTTTTCACTGTAATCAGGGTATCATAATTATACTACCTGAACACAAAAAAGTAAAGGGTTTTTTGAAATAAAGAGTGAAAAACGACATAAAGCTGCAATTAAAGATGGAAAAGTGGATTTTTCGCTATACTCTCATATTGTTTGCTCATATTATTTCATGCTTCAATGCTGAAAATCCCGAAAGAGATAAAAGTCCGGGAAAATCACAATTCTTTGGTCATTTTTACCATTGACAAAACAGTAGTTTCGTACTAATATATTATAGGTTGCGTAAGTACGCAGCAAATTTATTTTTTCAGGAAGTGTCATAATGGAATTGCTCCTTTCTATTTCATTTGCAATGCTCGTCGGACTTATGCTCTCGCGTCTTGCAAAGCTTATTTCATTGCCGGCAGTTACCGCTTATCTTGTGGCGGGAATTATAGTCGGTCCCTTCGTTATCGGCAGACTCGGAATCGAAGGATTTGGTTTTGTTTCTCATGAGAGTATAACCGCGCTGAAGGTTATTTCGGATGCCGCACTCGGCTTTATCGCCTTTTCAATCGGAAACGAATTTCGTCTCTCGCAGTTAAAGAAAACCGGCAAAGCCGCAACCTTTATCGGTATTTTTCAGGCTGTTGCCGCGGCGCTCGTTGTTGATATTGTGCTTGGTGTGCTTACCGTGTTCGATATCATTTCTCTGCCGGCGGCCCTGGTGCTCGGTGCTATTGCAACCGCAACTGCTCCTGCCGCAACACTGATGGTTGTTCGTCAGTATAAGGCAAAGGGCGAGCTTACCGATCTTCTTCTTCCCATTGTTGCGATTGATGACGCTGTGGGCTTGATTATTTTTGCGGTTTCGCTCGGCGTTGCACGTGCACTTGAGCAGGGAAATATTGACGTTATTTCGATTATTGTAAATCCCATCGTTGAGATCGTTGCATCGCTGATACTCGGTGCGCTTATGGGTGCTTTTTTGACGCTTATCGAGCGTTTCTTCCATTCGCGCTCAAAGCGTATGTCTATGGCTATAGTGTTTGTCTTTTTAACTGTTGCTCTTTCGATGCAGTCGTTCCATATAGGTCCTGTTGAAGTCGGCTTTTCATCGCTTCTCGTTTGCATGATGCTCGGTACGGTTTTCTGCAACCTTTGCGATTATTCAGAGGAGCTTATGGAGAGAGTTGACGGTTGGACAACTCCGCTGTTTATAATTTTCTTCGTGCTTTCGGGTGCCGAGCTTGATATCTCTGTCTTCAGCAGCGGAACGATACTTCTGATCGGCGTAATTTTCCTCGCGGTACGTGCGCTCGGTAAATGGGGCGGAGCAGGTATCAGCGCGAAGATCATGAAATGCTCCCCGAATGTATGCAAATATCTTGGCATCACGCTACTTCCTCAGGCAGGCGTTGCGCTCGGAATGTCACAGCAGGTGACGGAGATTCTTAAGGACGGTCATTTGATACGTAATGTTGTGCTTTTCTCGGTTCTGATACTCGAGCTTTTCGGCCCGCTTGCAACCAAGATCGCGCTCACCAAGGCAGGCGATATCATCCCCGAAAACAAAACAAGTGCCCGCGGTGTTATACCGAGCAAGCACCATGGACCTCATCCGAAGCAAAAGTAAATATACAAAAGGGAACTGTTTTTTACGGCAGTCCCCTTTTTTGTGAAGCTTTTATTTGAAATAGAGCACCCGGAAATCCTTTCCCAGTATCTCGTCGAAAACCTCGAATATCGGTTTTACACAGTCGTTTGAGTCGGCTGTGTTTTTTATTATCACAGCTGTGCTGCCAGGAAGCTCCGAGAGGCAGTCTGCAAGGGCATCGAGGTTTTTTCCGTAATAAAGAGGGAAGTCAAGGCTCGCCGCAATATACTCATGTGTATCGGATTTTGAGGTGAATTTTTTTGCATCGATGATAATTATTTTCATTTTGTCCCCCCTCACTCCTCTCCGTAAAGCAATGTGAACGATTCATAGTGGTCGTCTGTGTAATATATGAGTCCGTCATTTGAATAAACGATACGTTTTGCGCCGCGGCTGTCTTTACCGTTTGTGTCAATGTCACATTCGTAGTATACTCTGCCGTCGGATTTCGGAAGCAGTCCCTCTCGGTTACCGAATACGTCACCGCCGATTGCCGCGCCATCAAGGTAACGCTCCACCGAGCCGCCCTCCCACCCGAGATTGCGTGCTTCCGATTTGGTTATGAAATTTGGCGGAAGCTTTGCGTAGATGTATATATAAAACGAAACCTCGTCTTTAGTGTAGTATGAGCCGTTTTCGTCAAGCTCGAACTCTAAAGTTGAATCCGATTCTTTGACGGTTGTATCGCTGATAGCGTCTTCGATTACGTCAAATATGTCATCAGAAAGTGTCGTGTCAGCGATGTCTGAACAGCCGAGCATTGTGAAGAGGAGAAATAGGCTTAGTATAATTGCAAGTGCACGCGGAGCAGTATTAAGTAATTTTCTTATGCTCATTTTTTTCACATCCTTTCATTGTTTATATGATAATTATACAATATTTTGATTCAGATGTCAATAAGTGCCTCGTCACAAACTTTTTCACAGGCAGATATTACACCGGGATGCTGATAATGATATAAAAAAAGGGACGCCGAAAAAAGCGCCCCCTTGACCTTATAAATCAGGTTTATTTGCCTGCCTTGAGGTCGTTCTCATACTTCTCGATCATCTTCTTAACCACCTGACCGCCGATAGAACCTGCCTGACGAGAGGTGAGTTCACCGTTGTAACCCTGCTTGAGGTTTACGCCGACTTCGCTTGCAGCCTCCATCTTGAACTGTTCGAGAGCTTCCTTTGCCTCGGGAACAACAATCTTGTTACTGGACATTGTTTTTTTCTCCTTTTAGGAAATATCTATATTATCGACTTACACCGCATCTTCCGCAAATCATCACGAAAACCGTCACAAATGTGTCGGGCGGGCTTGTCTGTTAAATTGAGTCATGACGTTTCCGCCCGACTCTGTTACTATTATCGCCACTATGACGTTTTATATGAATGGGAATTTAATGCGGAGGTGGTAATTGGTGCGAGACGGATTTTCGAAAAAAATGGGAAAAAGATAATACGAAATGTCATTGTTAAAAAGAATTATGGGGTATATAATAGTTTTAACAAATATCAAAAAGGAGAAATATCATGGTTAAATCAAGAATAACAGCGGCGATCTGGCCTTGGGGAACAAAAACGAGAGAACAGATGGAAACAGCGGCTGCTGCAGTTTCTAAATGCCGAGCTTGGCGTTAAACGCATCTGTCTGCAGGCAACGGGTGGTCGTCCTGAGGTGATGGACAAGGCGAATCTCGACTATGAGCTTGGACATTATTGCACGCTTCGCCGAAAAAACCAAGACCTTCGGAATCATGTCAAATCTTCATCCTCATCAGAATACCTGGGTTCAGTATGAAAACGAGATTGACAATATTCTTCAGAATCTTGACAGCAGCATAATTCAGTTTGCACCCGATACGGCACATCTTGTTACGGGCCTTTGTGATCCGCTCGCGGTTATAACCAAATATATCGACAGGGTTAATTTCACTCATCTCAAGGACATAGAGAGTGCGGAAGTCAAATCCGAGGGAATCTCAAGCGCGGGCATGGAGGTATACGCAAACTTCTGTGAGCTTGGCACGGGCTGTGTCGATTTTAAGAGCATATTCGCGCTTCTCAAGGATCACGGTTACGATGGTCCTCTTTGCGAAGAGCTTGATAAGGCTCCCGTCAGCAACGAGGAATCCGCGCTTAACAACTATAATTTTATTCTTAACAACTATTGATTTTTTATAATTACATATCTTATAAGGTCTCCTGCGGATTTAACAGTCTGCGGGAGCTTTTTATCTGTCGAGGGTACACATTTTTAAAATAGAAAATTTCCGACGGGTGTTTTTGCGTAAAATTAAATGTAAACATTCAGTCTGACGCTCAAAAGCTCTTGCATTATCTGCGGATGTGTGATATACTTACCATAGATAATTGTGAGGTGTTATTATGGCTGCTTTATTCCGTCGGGGTATTACGGCATGGCTTGCTGCTGTGCTTATTGAATATATTATTCTGCCGTATGATATGCGTGAGCTTTCGGGGCTTGAGGGTCTTGCGGGAATGTCACTTTTGAGGGTGGTATTACTCAGTTGTATCTTTGCTCTCATATTATGGGGTATATCACGCTTTGTGAACACCACAGTCGCCGAGCGCACAGGACTTTTTGCTGTTTTTCTTGCGCTTTCCGTTATTGCAGTGCACGCTTGTTTCACATGGGCTTTTTTTGCAGTCTGCGTGCTTATTGGCGGTGTGATGCTTATTTATAATCTTTTCGGCTGGGATTCTTCCATCGAAACTGCGGAAAAACCTAAGAAGGAACGTAAAATCTTTTTATGGCTGACCGTTTTTCTGTCAATTGCCTTTTTCCTGTTTCTCTCGATATGCACAATCTGCCGCGTTTACAGCTTTTCCTCGCCGACGTACGATTTCGGTATCTTCGCTCAGATGTTCCATTATATGAAGGAATCGGGACTGCCGATGACCACGGTTGAGCGCGATGAGCTACTCTCGCATTTTCATGTTCATATGTCGCCGATATGGTACATCCTGCTTCCTTTTTATATAATAGCACCATTCCCGGCAACGCTGCAGGTTTTGCAGGCGGCTGTTCTTGTTTCGTCTGTTATTCCGCTTTGGAAAATCGCCAAAATACGCGGACTTTCCGACCTTCAGCGTATGCTTATTTGCGGTGTTCTGCTCGTTTATCCGGCACTTCTTGGCGGTGCATCTTATGATATTCACGAGAACTGCTTCCTTGTACCGCTTATTTTATGGCTTTTCTGGGCGCTCGAAAAAAAGAATATTCCCCTTACCGCAATTTTCGGATTTCTGACGCTTACGGTTAAGGAGGATGCGGCAGTTTACGTTGCGGTTATCGCGCTTTATTTCATTGTGAAAACATTACTTTACTATGACCGTTCACATCTTCGCGAACTCCTGACAGGACTTGGACTTTTCGCCGCGGCACTTATATATTTCTTCCTTGCAACAAGCTTTCTCGCCGAGGTTGGTGACGGCGTTATGACATACCGATACAAAAATTTCATGTACGACGGCTCGTCCTCGCTTATAACGGTTATCAAGTCTGTCATCATGAATCCGATGAAGGCGTTATATGAATGCGTGGACGCAGAAAAGCTGCAGTTCATCGGTCTTACGATGGCTCCGCTTCTCGGTCTGCCGCTTATAACCAGACGGTATGAACGCTATATATTGTTGATTCCGTATCTTTTGCTCAATCTGATGTCAGACTATGTTTATCAGCATAACATTTTTTATCAGTATACCTTTGGACCGCTGGCTTGTCTCATTTATTTAACGCTTATAAATGTTTCTGATTTGAAGCTTGATGTGAAGCGAATTGTTGCACTTGGTATGGCGTTTGTGCTTGGTTTTGGATGTTTCATTCCGACAGCCTATAAGAAGCTAAAAAAATATCCTGAATACTGCATCAAATATTCCGAGCGCTATGAGAACATCCGCGATACACTTTCGCTCATTCCCGATGATGCGTCTGTTACGGCGACCACGTTCTATGTCCCGTTCCTTTCGCAAAGAGACGTGCTTTACGATATTTATTATGCTTCACTGGAGCATCTTCTTGAATCGGAATATGTGGCACTTAATGTTACCGCGAAAAATGAGTTTCGAAAGTATGCCGATAATGGAAAAGAGAACGGTTTTGACAATATTGTTACGCTTCTCACCGAAAACGGTTACGAGCTTTATGCCGAGCTTGAAAAGATACTTGTGATATACAAAAAGAAGTAAAGATTTTCCCCACCGAGTCGTTGACTTGATGGGGATTTTTTGCGAAAAACAAAAAATAAAGCA
>JAZNFB010000243.1:0-3392 GCA_045588895.1 Candidatus Flemingiibacterium sp. | reverse complement strand
AATATTCCAATGAACATTCGTATCAAATCTGCAATTCTCCTGCTTGCCATGCTCGCATCTCTCAGCGCCTGCACAGACAGCACTGATAACGGTGATGAAACAAAACCAACTTTTGACGATTCCTCTCCTGCCGGAATTGAGAAAAAGGAATACGGCGAAGATTTCACGGTTCTTGCTCCCGAATGGGGACTTTACACCAACTATTTCTTCTCTGATGAGGCAGGAACGGACGTTATGACTCAGGCGCTTTATGAGCGTGAAGTTAAAATCGAGGAGCATCTCGGCGTTATAATAAAGCCTCACTGGGTTGGAAACATTGCTGATGTTCCTGTTGCAGTACGTGAAATAAACATGAGCGGCGACGATAACTATCAGCTCGTACTTACACACTGTATAAACGGTACGTCCGCTATGATAACCGACAATCTCCTGCTCGATTTGAACGAGCTTGAAGCAATCAACTTTGATGCAGAGTACTACAATCATATTTCAAACGAAAACCTTTCGGTAAACGGTCATCAGTATTACGCCATCAGCGACTTTATGATCCCAGACCCGAATGCGGTTCTTTTCAATAAGAGCCTTATCGAAGAGCTCAATCTCGAAGATCCGTATCAGCTTGTTCGCGACGGTGAATGGACTGTCGATAAAATGATGGAAATGATGAATGCCGCAACAATCGACAACGGTGACGGACGTTGGGATATCAACGACACATACGGCTTCGGTACGCCTAACGACTGGTATCTTGCAACCTTCCTCTATTCTTCCGGCTTAAAGCTCGTTGATAAGAACGAAGAGGGAGAATTTGAACTCGTATTCGGAAACGATGAGCGTGCTTACACAATGGCAGAAAAGCTTGAAGCGCTCTTTACCGGCTCCGACACATATAAATACCAATACGCAGATCAAAATACCGATAACCTTCTCACCATTGATAAAAACCGTTCACTTTTCGGTCTTGCATCAATTAATGAGCTCCACAAGTTCCGCGATACCGATGTTGAATTTGGTATACTTCCCTATCCGATGCTCGATGAACAGCAGGACAGCTACTATAGCCTTGACTGGTCCGGACTCATGTGTGTTCCGACAACAGTACAGAACCCCGATATGGTTGGTGAAGTTATTGAACTGCTCGCATATTACAGTGAAGAATCCGTACTTCCGACATATTATGATCTCATGCTTGGCGAAAAGCTCTCCCGTGATCCTGAATCAAAGGAAATGCTTGATATAATTTTTGATAATATCATCTTTGATGCCGGCATGAACTATTTCGGATTCTCTGAAAATATGAACAGACTGCTCTTTACGGGCGGCAGCATCGCAGGTGACCGCGGTCAATGGACCGGTCTTGCCTCGTATCTCGCTAAATACGCAATCGGTGCAGAAGCCGAAATTGAAGCATTTAACGCAGAGGTTGCAGACTAAATAAAAATATGCTCCGAAAAGTGTAATAAGCCTTTCGGAGCTTTCTTTTTGCTTTTTAATTGATGCCCTTTTCTTTTTTCCATTCTTCAGCCTTGGCAGCGGACATTCTCGTTATGTTCTCCCCCGGGTGGATCGAAGCTTCACCGCCGTTAACATAAAGAAACAGCTTGCCGTCGGGCATTTTATAAAGCGTTTCCTCATATCCCGATTCATCACCAACCTCGCCGCTTGTGTATTTAGCAACGACCTCGGCAATATCGGTGTCATATTCAATTTTGCATATAACCTTTTTCATTTTATTCTCCCTTGTTTTGAAGTAAAGCTACTACAGTAAATATTATCCCAAAAATCAGAGAAAAAATATAGGAATCGGCAAATACCAAAAATTGTCTTGTTTGCGTATCCATTCATACGCCCGACGCGGTGTACCGTTTTCGACGTATATTGTTCCGCGGTATTCAAAGCCGCATTTTTCAATGGCTTTCTGCATTGTTACATTATCGTCATGGGTGTCAATCCTGATATGCGAATAATTGGCACTGACAAATTCAAATGTGATACGGAATATACCTCTCATGCTTCCGTCTGATGCAACCCGGTGTATCGCCGCATACGGTGTGTCATTTGCCCATTCGCCCTCTATATATGAATATGTGGGATCGTCACCGGTGAAGAGACCAAAGCAGGCACAAGCCGTACCGTCCTCCATGCAGATTACATAAAGATTGCCGTCGGTTATATCTTCAAGTACTAAATCCTCATCAGGATAGTTTCCGGGCCACTGGTTTGGATTACCGTTCTCACACATGAATTTTTTCGCCGCAGAGTATATGCGCATAACCTCGACGAGATCTGTGCTCGTGGCTTTTCTTATCATGATAGTGTTCACCTCGTTTTGTTAAAAGAGCCGACCGATTTTGTTTGTTTCGGTCAGCTCTTTTGTTGTAATTAGTCAATCAAAAATGTGCTTCATAGTAATAAAAATGATTGCCAAGCGGTTCCACATAGATACGATTGTCTCCCTCTTCTTCTTGGTATAAATAACCGTCCCCGTGTTCCACTAACCAATCTGCATCAATATCGTCAGCAGAATAGAAAATACCATAGTAATGCGTACTTGATCCTAACCCTGCTCCGCCGCATTGAATCTCCACATACGCTTCTTTAACTAACACAGATTGAACCCCATTGATTTTCTCAACAGCACTATAATCACCATTACTCGCCGCCTGTAGAAAAGTCTCTTCATTCTTTTGGTACAATGATACTATATCACTCTTATCAGTCAGGTTACCGGAACATGAGGCAAGAATAAAAGCCAAGCACAACATTACAAAGAACAATGCAATTCGCTTTTTCATTATAAAACACCTTTAGCATCACCGAAAAACCTGTAAAATAAGGCTTTTCCGAGGGTTTTGTATTATTCCCACTCAATAGTACCGGTAGGCTTTGGCGTGAGATCGTAGAGTACACGGTTAACGCCTTCAACCTCGGTGATGATTCTGTTAGTGATAGTATGGAGAACGGAATACGGAATCTCCTCAATTGTTGCTGTCATAGCGTCCTTGGAGTTAACGGCACGGATTATTGCAGGCCATCCCTCGTAACGCTCATGATTGCGTACACCAACGCTCTTCATATCGGGCATCGAAATAAAGAACTGCCAAACGTGCTTTGCAAGACCGCTCTTGTCAAATTCCTCACGGAGAATCGCATCAGCCTCACGAAGCGCATGGAGTCTGTCGCGTGTGATCGCGCCAAGGCAACGTACACCAAGTCCGGGACCGGGGAAAGGCTGTCGGTCAACCATTTTATCCGGTAAACCAAGCGCTCTGCCCACCTCGCGTACTTCGTCCTTAAAGAGAAGCTTGATGGGCTCAACCAGCTCGAATGTCATATATTCGGGAAGTCCGCCGACGTTGTGATGCGCCTTTACAGCCTTCTTACCGTTGGAT
>JAZNFB010000242.1:0-5705 GCA_045588895.1 Candidatus Flemingiibacterium sp. | reverse complement strand
TGCAACCAAGGTTGGTGACCGTTACGTGCTTGAAGAAATGTTACTTGTAGATTATCTGCTCGGCGGCGAACAGTCGGGACATATCATCTTCCGTGACTATTCAACCACGGGCGACGGACAGTTAACATCAATCCAGCTTCTTTCACAGCTGAAGCGTACAGGCACAAAGCTTTCCGAAGCAGCAAAGGTTATGACACGTTATCCGCAGTTCATCGTGAACATCCGCGTTTCCCCTGAAGCAAAGCTTGCGTTCTATACCGATCACAAGGTGAAAAAGATACTTGATGAAGCGAAAAAGGCTATGGGCGACGGCGGTAGAATCGTTACAAGACCGTCGGGAACAGAACCGCTCATCCGTATCATGACAGAGGGAGAGGACTCCGAGCTTGCAAAAAAAGTGGCAGAGGAGACTGCAGAGCGCATAAAGAAGCAGCTTGAAAGCTATAATTAAAACAAAGGAAGTCCAAAGCGCCGGGACCGATACAATATCGGTTGACGAGGAGAAAAATGATCGAAATATTCGGCGGGAATTTTTCCGGCGGAAGCAAGTAAAGCAACCGTCGTAAGTCCGAGTACAAAAACCGTGGGGAACTGCGGCAGACAGAAGCTCGGATAAAACAATAATCGGCAAAATGTCGTATGGGCAGTGCGTCCATCCGGCGTGCTGCCTTCACATATACGGCATTTCCGAGAACATATGAAGCTAAAAAAGGAGAAAACGTATATGTGTGGTATCATAGGATATATAGGAAAAGAAAACAGCATAAAGCATCTTATAGAGGGACTTCGCGCCCTTGAATATCGCGGCTACGACTCTGCAGGAATTGCATATTTCGACGATGGCGGCAGTCTCCATTCCGTGAAAGCGGCAGGCAGACTCGCAAACGTCGAAGCAAAGCTCGCCGACACGCCCAATTCCCACTGCGGAATCGGCCACACTCGCTGGGCAACGCACGGTGCGCCGAGTGACGTTAATTCGCATCCGCACGGAACGCCAAGCGTGCGAATTGTGCACAACGGCATTGTCGAAAATTACGCTTCCATCCGCGAGGAGCTGACTGCCCTTGGTTACACATTCGAGAGCGACACAGATACCGAGGTTGCGGCAAAGCTGCTTGACTATTACTATAAGGAAGAAAAGTTAACAGCACACGCCGCAGTCGAGCGTATGACCTCAAGACTTGTCGGTTCATGGGCACTCGGTATACTCTTTGCGGATACGCCGGACGTGATATGGTGTGCAAGAAAAGGTTCGCCGCTCATCGTCGGAGTTGGCGAGGGTGAAAACTTCATCGCATCCGACATCACGGCGATATTAAAACGCACACGCAAATATTATCAGCTCGATGAGGGCGAGATTGCAAAAGTTACACGTGAGAGCGTTACAGTATGGCAGGACGGTGTGAGCGTTGAAAAGCCGCTTCTGACGGCAGACTGGGATATCGAAGCAGCCGAGCGCGGAGGCTTTGCACACTTCATGATAAAGGAGATCAATGAAGAACCGTCCGCAATACGCACAACACTCGGTTGCCGCATCAAAAACGGTCTGCCCGATTTCACGGATGACGGCTTTGACGTGGGAATCTTCAAAAAGGTGACACGTGTACACATCGTCGCCTGCGGTACTGCAATGCACGCAGGACTTATCGCCAAGGGAGCGTTTACGTCGCTTGCGAAACTGCCGTGTGAGGTCGAGATCGCATCCGAGTTCCGTTATAACGATCCGCTGATTGGAGAGGGCGACCTTGTAATCATCATCTCGCAATCGGGTGAAACCGCGGATTCGCTTGCGGCACTGCGTCTTTCAAAAGAAAAGGGCGCAGCGACACTCGCGATAGTTAACGTCATCGGCTCGTCCATCGCAAGAGAAGCAGACAGCGTAATTTACACGATGGCAGGGCCGGAAATCGCAGTTGCAAGCACAAAGGCATACTCGGTACAAACCGCGCTTATGTATCTGCTTGTAACCGGAGCGGCAATGGTACGCGGCAAGCTTGACACTGACAGCGCAAGAAGCATAGTCACGGAGCTATATGAACGTGCACCCGAAGCCGTCTCCGAGGTGATTGCACGCGAGGATGAAATTGCCGAACACAGCAAGTGGCTTGCCAAGGCTGAGGACCTTTTCTACATCGGACGAGGAACGGATTACCACCTTGCCTGCGAGGGTTCGCTGAAACTAAAGGAGATATCGTATATCCACAGCGAAGCATATGCGGCAGGAGAGCTAAAGCACGGTACGATCTCACTTATCACAGAGGGCGTCCCGGTTATCGCGCTTTGTACAGTGCCGTCACTTTGTGAGAAGATGGTGTCGAATATCCGTGAAACAACGGCACGCGGCGCAAAAGCAGTCATCATCTGTTCGCATGACGCCAAAATCAGCGAGGATACGGCGAGTCACATAATCCGGTTGCCGAAAATCGCATCTGAGCTTGCGTTTCTGCCTGCGGTAACGGTACTGCAGCTGATTGCGTATCACGTTGCGGCGACGCGCGGATGTGACATTGGCAAACCGCGAAATCTTGCAAAATCGGTGACAGTTGAATAAAACGAAAAGGGAGCTGCTTAAATGTCAGCTCCTTTTGTTCCCTCTAACTTCAGCCGCTTGCGGCGTTACAACGGCTAAAGTTAGATTGTGAGAAGAAAAATTATTTTTTTCAAAAAGCTATTGACAAAGCTTTGCGTTTGTGATATAATATCAATGTTCTAAAGAATGGCCTGTTGGTCAAGCGGCTAAGACGCCGCCCTCTCAAGGCGGAAACATGGGTTCGATTCCCGTACGGGTCACCAATATTTTTAGGGCGGACGGCATTGCTGTCCGTTTTTTCTTTTTTCGGAGGTGGATGATGAGCGGCGTAACTTACATTATTACCGTCCTCGGCATATTCCTTGCCAAGGCGCTCGGTTTCGGTCGCAATATCGTTTTTGCCTCCGAGTTCGGCGGAACTGAACTGACTGATATTTATTTCCAGGTGTTCAGTATTGCCACTTTCCTTTTCTCGGGAATTGGTGCGGCTCTGTCAACGCTCGTCATCAAAAATCTCAACAAGCCCGAAAACAGTCTCCCGGATGCAAAAAAACGCTTCGTTTCACAGTTTATCTGCCGGATTGGTCTTGCGGTTATCGCGATTACATTCCTCATGTATCTCACAAGCGACATTCTCGTTAAAATTCTACTGCCCGGAATTGAGGATTTCGCTGCCGCCAAAAAAATGATATTCATTATGCTCCCAAGCGGACTTTTCAATATCATCGCTTATATAATGGCAGGTGTTCTGCAAAACTGCAAAAAATATTTCATAACAGCTATTATGAGCGTCCCCTATAACCTCATAATAATTCTCGCCCTGCTTTTCTTTAATGTTGACATTTTCACCGTTGCAATTGTAACGACAATTGGCTGGGTACTTCATGTCGTCATTCTTCTGCCCGATTTCTACAGGTGCGGTTTTCGCTTTTTTTACCGTGCGGACGCTGATGTTCCCGGTGTGGCAAAGGAGAAAAGCCGCGAGGTGCTGTTCATTTTCATCTCGAGCATGATGTTTCATATGTGCCTTGTTTTTGACAAAGCCGCGGTCAGCCATGATGAGGGTATCGCAACCACGATAAATTACGCCACAAATCTTTTCCTGACCATCTCAAGCATATTCGTTGTGGCAATGAGCAGTGTCAGCTTCCCGACAATAAGCAAGCGCCACGAAAGCGGTGAAAAAAGTGAGGTCTGCAAAACGGTCGTCCAGATGATCTCGCTTCTGCTCGCGATATCCGTCCCATTCATTATGGTTGCGTTCATTTTCGGCAATGACATTGTAACGCTGCTCTATCAGCGCGGCGAATTTACTCCCGAGCTTACCGCGAGAACAGCCTCACTTTTCGGAATTTACACTTTAGGCATATTCGGTTACATCGCGCAGGAGCTTCTTGTAAAGTTACTTTATCTTGAATCGAGATATGTAATTCCCGTTGCGGGATGTCTTTCAATAATCGTTGCAAAGCTGATCATTAACCCCATCGCCGCGCCGTACGGAGTGACGTCGATTGCAGTTTCAACGGTGGTACTTTTTACAGTTTATGCCGTCATAATCGCCATTGCGATAACACGGGTTGCCGGAAATTATTTCACTGCCGGGCTCGGAAAAAATCTATTCAAAATTCTCGGTGCCGGGCTTTGTTCCCTCGCTGTTTGGGAAATCTTTCATATAAGCAATGTTACACTCCCCGGTGGACGTTTCGCCTTCCTGATTCCGCTTGCCGTCTGCGCTGTCGTTTACGTCGCTGTACTTTGGTTAAGCGGTCTTATCAAGGTTCTTCTGCCGCGAAAACAGGATTTATAATACCAAGAGCTGTCACGCAAAATGACGGCTCTTTTTTGTATGCGTAAAAATTTGACCTTGGCAGGTGAGCGGCGTTTTACGGAAGCACATCGTCTTGCTGCTTTGGCTAACAAAAAGCCTTCTCCAGTGGGAGAGAGGTGGAAAAGATTGCTCCGCAACTTTGTGGATGAGGTGTCGAGCGAAGCGAGACGGAGAGGGCTAATCTCCTAAAAGGCAAAAAAATCGGCACAGGAGCCTCACTTTTTCGTAAAGCTTCCATGCCGCAGCTTTTGGCGGATACGTCTTGACTCCGCACAAAAATCAAGCATTTATCACCTTATAGACCTCGTTTTTCGCAAGACCGCGATCCTTTGCGCACGCCTTGATTGCATCCATCTTCGTTTTGCCGCACGCCACATAGTGCGCCACGTGCTCCTCGATGGTCATATCTGCCCAAAAGGCACTCTCACGCACCTGTTCATCGCTCGCGCCCTCAACTATAAGCACATATTCTCCTCTCGGTTCACGCTCGTTGTAAAGCCTGACCGCTTCGGATAAAACGGTGCGGTTTATCTCCTCGTTAAGCTTGGTCAGCTCTCGGCAAAGCGATATCTTCCGATCTCCAAACGCTTCATATAGATCGGCAAGTGTTGACTTTAACTTATGCGGTGCTTCGTAAAAGATCAGTGTGCGAGTGTCACTTTTTAATTCGTCAAGGCGTTCACGTCTCTCTCCCTTGTTCGTTGAGAGAAAGCCCTCGAATGCGAATCTGCCCGTGAAAAGTCCCGATAACGTCAGCGCCGTCATTGCCGCACACGGACCGGGTACAGCTGTCACAGGTATACCTTTTTCTGCGCAAAGACGGACAATATCCTCGCCCGGGTCACTGATTCCCGGCATACCTGCGTCGGTCACGAGCGCGCACGATTCACCTGTCTGAATCCGTGCACAAATCTCCTCGCCGCGCTCTCGCTTATTATGCTCAAAATAACTCACCATCGGCTTTTTGATTCCGAATATCGCAAGCAGCTTTGATGAATTACGCGTATCCTCTGCCGCAACGAAATCAACGCCTGCAAGCACCTTTTTTGCTCTCTCGGAAAGGTCGGCAAGGTTACCTATCGGTGTTGTTACAAGATAAAGCGTACCGCCGTTTATTTTATTTTTTTCCTCGCTGTAATCAGCATAGTAAACATCAGGGCTTTTGGTAAGACTCATCGAAATCACCCGTTTCGTAAATTTTTGTAAGTGTGTCCGTGTAAGCCGTGCCGCTCGAATACATAATAAGCGGCGGCGTTACATATACACCCGGATACGCACCTTTCTTTGATTCACACAAAACAAGACACGGCGCAAGCTCTATTCTCGAATGTACAAACGTCATCCGCT
>JAZNFB010000241.1:0-2690 GCA_045588895.1 Candidatus Flemingiibacterium sp. | reverse complement strand
TAAGATACGGCGTTGCGGCAACTGTTGCATCCTCTGTTGTGTTTGTCGCGGTCTGTGCATCTGACTTTATTATAAAGAGAAAACGCAGAAAAGCGCAGGATGTTTCGCTTTCACAGAATTAAATAATTTCGGGCTGTTTCGTTTGAAACGGCCCTTTTGATTTTTCAGGTGTTAAGATACGGTTAAAAAATCGCAAAATATTTTTGGAAAAATTTTTATTAACCTATTGACAAAGGCAAAAGTGTGTGCTATAATAATATACTGCATTATAATCGCTTTGACTATGCGCGCTTTTGTGGCGATGTCAAAAAATGCGCATGGTTACAGACTTTTTTTGTTAAAAATCACAGGAGGGCAACATCACAGCATAGTGCCGTGAGTGACGCGGCTGACGACGTTTCACCTGTGATCTTTATTTGTCTGTATCCTTAAAAATCAAAGCACAAGTGCCAAGACCAGGATGTCAATACTGTTGAAATGGAGTGATAATTTCTATGGTGGTTAAACCCACGATGCTTGGCAAGACTGAACGTATGAGCTTCGCTAAAATCGGTGACACTCTCGAAATGCCCAATCTTATCGAGGTTCAGAAGAAATCGTACAGGTGGTTCCTTGAAGAGGGACTTCGCGAGGTTCTGCACGATGTTTCGCCTATTACAGACTATTCGGGCAATCTCGTTATTGAGTTTATCGACTACACCATCGATCCGAATCCGAAATATCCCGAGGAGGAATGTAAAGACCGTGACACAAACTTTGCAGCTCCTCTGCGTGTCACCGTAAGACTTACAAACAAGGCTACCGGTGAGGTTAAGGAATCCGCAGTGTTCATGGGTGATTTTCCGCTCATGACCGATAACGGTACATTCATCATAAACGGTGCGGAGCGTGTTATCGTTTCGCAGATCGTAAGATCGCCCGGTATATATTATGAAACCTCTATTGATAAAACCGGAAAGGTTATTTATACCGCAACGGTTATTCCTTACCGCGGTGCATGGCTCGAATATGAGACTGATGCAAACGATATCTTCTATGTTCGTATAGATAAAAACCGTAAGATTCCGATAACCGTTCTCATCCGTGCTCTCGGCATCGAATCAAACGACGAAATTATCAAGTATTTCGGTAACGATCCGAAGCTCGTTGCAACAATGGAGAAGGATATGATGCAGGCTGAGGCCGACAAGAATCATACCTCCCTCGGCGATGAGGCACTTAAGGAAATCTATAAAAAGCTGCGTCCCGGCGAGCCTCCGCTCGTTGAGAGCGCACAGCTTCTTATCAATAATCTTTTCTTCGATCCCAAGCGCTACGATCTTGCTCCCGTCGGACGCTATAAGTACGACAAAAAGCTCGCTCTCGGCAAGCGCATTATGGGACGTACTCTCTCGCGCCCTGTTGTTTCTCCCATCACAGGTGAGCTTATTTATGAGGCAAACGAGCTTCTCGATGAAGAAAAGGCAATGGCTGTCGAGCACTCCGGTGCAAACGAGGTTTACGTTTACCTTGAGGACGGCGAAACAGAGGTTAAGGTATTCGGTAACGGCATGATCGAGCCCGAATATGTTATCGGCTGCAATCTTGAGGATATCGGCATTACTGAAAAGGTTAAGCTTTCCGCAATGATCGAAATGCTCGAGGAAGCAGGCGGTGATGTTGAGGAGTTTAAGAAAATTGCGGTGACAAGAATTGCCGAGCTTTCTCCGAAGCATATCACAAAGGACGATATCTTCGCTTCCATCAACTATCTTACCTGCCTTGCTCACGATATCGGAGTCAAGGATGACATCGACCATCTCGGTAACCGTCGTCTGCGTTCCGTTGGTGAGCTTCTGCAGAATCAGCTTCGTATCGGCTTCTCCCGTATGGACAAGACCGTTAAGGAGCGCATGACCACCCAGGATGCGGAAACTCTCACTCCTAACACACTTATAAATATCAGACCCGTTGTCACAGCGATCCGTGAGTTCTTCGGTTCATCGCCGCTCTCGCAGTTCATGGATCAGAATAACCCCCTCGCCGAGCTTACTCATAAGCGCCGTCTTTCGGCTCTCGGTCCGGGCGGTCTCTCCCGTGACAGAGCGTCCTTCGAGGTTCGTGACGTACACTATACACATTACGGACGTATGTGCCCGATCGAAACCCCTGAAGGCCCGAACATCGGTCTTATTTCCTATCTCTCAACCTATGCAAAGATCAACAATTACGGCTTCATCGAGGCCCCTTACAGAAGAATTGATAAGGCGACCGGCGTTGTTACAGATGAAGTTGTTTATATGACCGCGGATGTTGAGGATAATTATACAATCGCACAGGCAAACGAGCCGCTTGATGAAAACGGACGCTTTGTAAACAGCCGTATTTCGGGACGCCGCAGAAACGAAATTATTGAGTTCAATGCGGATGAAGCAGACTATATGGACGTTTCCCCGAAGATGGTTGTGTCTGTTGCAACCGCATGCATACCGTTCCTTGAGAACGATGACAACTCACGTGCGCTGATGGGATCAAACATGCAGAAGCAGGCAGTTCCGCTGCTTATTCCCGATGCACCTATTGTCGCAACGGGTATGGAATACAAGGCAGCAGTTGACTCGGGTGTTGTTGTGTGTGCACGCAATGCAGGATATGTTGAAAAGGTTTGTGCCGATGAAATCGTTATCCGCACAGACGCAGGCACGAAAGAT
>JAZNFB010000240.1:0-6152 GCA_045588895.1 Candidatus Flemingiibacterium sp. | reverse complement strand
TGAGTTAAAGGAATATTCCACCGTTCACAACACAAAAACATTAAGCCCGATCAGAACTTATATAAAGGACGTCGTCGAATACATCGGTATGCACTATAAGGAGGAGATAACCACGCCCGATCTTGCACAGATGTTTTTCGTCAGCGTGAACAAATTAAACCGCGACTTCAAGCGTTACACCGGCTCAACCATAAAGCAATACCTCATCGCGCTTCGCATGAAATATGCACAGGCAATGTTAGCCGGCGGCGAGGGTGTCAAGCGTACCGCAGAAGAATGCGGATTTGAGAGTCTTTCATATTTCATCCAGGCTTTCCGTCAATACACGGGACAAACACCAAGTGCATTTTCCAAAAAGGCGCTCGGCAAATTCGATTATTATACCTAACAAAAAAGCTCCACTGTTCATTTGCAGCGGAGCCGATTTTTTATTTATCTGTAATACCACGCATCAAAGTCGAGCGCAGTGTCAATATCCGATTTTGAAACCTCAATTATTGCAAACCAATCTGCCATATCAGCCGTACAAATATCGGGAATGATACGTTTTATAGACATATAAACATTTGGTGACTTTCTTCCGCGGACAAAATCAACCTCATGGGAAATTGAACCGCTTGACTCGGAAAGTAAAAGTATAAAAAGGGATTTTTCTTCAAAGAAGCTATCGTCATATTCTGCCGTCTTGTCAAGGAATGAAACTTCCCCACCGTATGTGATATCTGTTTGAAAATAATCTGAAATACCGGAGCTTAATTCTGTAAGCTCGCTCACCGTGTCAATATGAGCTATCGGAATATGCTGCGTTGAGCTGATTGCCAGAGCCGAGATGTTTTCGCTGTATTCCATAAACGCACCGTATCCGCCCTCAGACTTTCCATCAGCACGGATAAATGTTACCTTGTATCCGATATCCGTCACTTTCGGCTCGGCACAGTAACCGATGTCAAACTTATCAAGATCGGCAACCGTTACAAGCCCCTCTGCAAACGCCTCATTGATATTTTGCGTTGTACCATCGCTGTAATAAACGGTTATGTATTGGCTCTTTAAGCTCGGGAAATAGTAATCATATTCATCATCCGAAGTGAATCCTTCAAGTGCATCGCAGGTGGAAATCATTTCCGTCTTGGTTCGGTCAACGATATCGACAACGGTAACGTCATCTGTAGCGGGAATATCATCAGTAACAGCGTCCGTATCCGTAACATCAGCAGGCACGGTCGTTTCCTCAGATACTGCTGTATCCGTTTCCTCGGGAGCTTCAAACTCCACGATTTTTTTAAAGAGTTCAAGATTTGCCGCGTGTAACTTTTCGGTCTTTTTCTTTCCGGTAAAAATCGACGTGGTTGCAAGCTGACGAACACAAATAAGCGTATCCTCGGGAAGATCGTTCATCCCCTCAAAATACTGTCCAAATTCGGTTTTTAAAAGGTATATTGCATATTCGTCATGTGTCCCCTCTGGAACCTCATCAAGCACCTCTGCAAGCGGCAAAAATCCACCTTCAGGTACACGTTCGTACATATACGGCGACAAAAAGCATATAACCGTTTCCCCGTTCATTATGTGCTGATCAAATTCACTTAGCGAGCTCATAATAAATTCATTGTCGAACACAGCACCGTTTTCCTCTGCAGCCTCACGCTCCTCGGGCGAAAGCATTACAATATCACTGAATGTGACAGCAATCTCGCCATCATTGTTATAATCGTCTGCTATAGCCTCAACAGCATCCTGCATATACGCTTTGTCACGGTATGCAATATTCTGCGGTCCGGCGTAAAGAAGATGAAAATCGGATTCCTCACGTGTTGCGATCTGAGTTATGCAAATGATGAGTGTTACAAGTGCGACTGCGCCTATAATAGTGTGAGCTTTATAATGATACCAGAAATTCTCAAACCACTTTTTAAGATCGGAAAATTTCGGCTCACCCTTCCCTGATAATTTTTTATCTGACATCTGTTATACACCTCATTTCAGCTTTATTTTATCATAAAACGACAGAGTATTCAATAGTGATTAAATCATGTTAACAGAAAAGTTGCCATTAGTGTGAAAAAAGATATTCCCCATCATATTCCGAGAGCGGTGTAAATTCATATCCCTCATCGCGAATATATTCAATGATCCACGGCAGCATCTCAACTGTTGCTTCGACACTTTCATGTAAGAGTAATATTTTTGGTGAACCGCCACGCTTCAGTGACTCCTCAATAGAACGCTTCATATATTCTTCCATCGACTCATCCTCGCTCTTATCGCCAAGCCACAGATCGTTATTTGCGCACGTCCAGTCAAATGAGCGGTAACCAAGCTCGGTGACAGCCTCGTGAAGCTCGGAAAATCCGTCCTCCTCAATTGCCGAGCAGGTGCTTCCGCCGGGGAAACGATATAAGCGTTCTGTAATTTCCTCGCCAATTATTTCAAGATAGATATCTTCCCATTCGAGAATATCCTCAGTGATACGCTCGGCATCCTCATAAATCGCACGGTAATCGTGACTTACGCTGTGACATCCGATCAAATGTCCGGCGGCATGAACGGTTCTGACCTTATCGGGATTATTTCTCATGAAACGTCCGACCATGAAAAACGTCGCTGTAACATCATATTCGCTGAGTATCTCAATCACTCTCTCGGTGTATTTGCCCGGACCGTCATCGAATGTGAGGTAGATAAGCTTTGTGTTATCGGGGATTGTCAATGTGGCAGGCGAAGCTTCGGTTACTATGGGAACATCGGTCGTTTCGGGCTCGGTCGTCTCACCCACGGTTTCTGATTCTGTCTCTATCTCTGTCTCTGTCTCTGTTTCCGTCTCAGATAGCGTTGTTTCCTCAAATAAAGCAGTTGTATCAAGCAGAACCGTTAAAATAGTCGTATCAACGGGCATAGCAGTATCATTTTCCGTATCGGCAGTGACATCTGCGCAGGAGTTAAGTAAAAATGTGAGGAATATGAGTAGAATAAGCAATTTTTTCATGGTGGACTTCCTTCGGTAATTTATATGTAATATTTAGACGCGCAAAAAGTCACATTGTTCCGAAAAAGCAGAAAAAAGCACGTCACTTCGCTCTGAAATGACGTGCATTTTTTTAAATTACTTTAACTTAATAGCCTCTTTAGCCTTTGCTGCGATGTTTGCCGCAGTGAGACCGTACATTTCGAGCAGCGGAGGAACCTTACCGGAACGTCCGAACTGATCCTCAACACCAACACGGAGTACTGGAACAGGCTTAGCACCTGCAACGCACTCACAAACAGCCGAACCGAGACCGCCGATAATGTTGTGCTCCTCAGCAGTAACGATTGCACCTGTGTCAGCCGCAGCCTTAAGAATAAGGTCAGCGTCAAGGGGCTTGATTGTGTGAATGTTGATAACACGAGCCTTGATACCGTCAGCTGCAAGAAGCTCACGAGCAGCAAGTGCCTGTTCAACCATAAGGCCTGTTGCAACGAGAGTTACATCCGAACCGTCTGCCATTGTAACGCCCTTACCAAGCTCGAACTTATAGTCATCGCCAAAGAGAGTCGGAACAGCGTAACGACCGAATCTCATATAGCAAGGACCGTCGTGCTTGATAGCCGCTTCAACCATTGCACGTGCTTCAACAGCATCTGCAGGCTGCATAACTACCATGCCGGGAATGGTACGCATCGTACCGAAGTCTTCAAGGCACTGATGTGTTGCGCCGTCCTCACCAACGGAGATACCGCCGTGAGTTGCGCCGATTTTTACGTTAAGATGGGGATAACCGATAGCATTGCGAACCTGCTCAAATGCTCTGCCTGCCGCAAACATTGCGAATGTGCTTGCAAACGGGATAAAGCCGGTGGTTGCAAGACCTGCCGCAACGACCATCATGTTTCCTTCTGCGATGCCGCAATCAAAGAAGCGGTCCGGGAATGCTTTCTTGAATACGCCTGTCTTTGTTGCCGCCGCAAGGTCAGCATCGAGAACAACAAGATTTTCGTATTTTGCGCCGAACTCCGCAAGAGCCGCGCCGTATGCTTCACGAGTAGCTATTTTATCTGCCATTTTCATCTACCTCCATTAGTTAAGGGATGCAATAACAGCATCGAGCTCAGCAGCGCCCTGCTCATACTGTTCCTGCTTGGGAGCCGCACCGTGCCAGGATACGTTGTTTTCCATATAGGAAATGCCCTTGCCCTTGGTGGACTTTGCGATGATAGCGGTGGGCTTACCCTTGCAAGCCTTCGCTGCGTTGACAGCCGCCTCAATTTCGTCAAGGTTGTGTGCATCGATGGAGATAACGTTCCAGCCGAATGCTTCAAACTTCTTATCAAACGGTGCGGGACTGATAACATCATCAATTGTACCGTCGATCTGGAGACCGTTCCAGTCGATGAAAGCGCAGAGATTGTCAAGCTTATAGTGAGCGGCAAACATAGCAGCCTCCCAAACCTGACCTTCCTCGGATTCACCGTCGCCGAGAATTGTCCAAACACGGTTATTATAGCCGTTAAGCTTTGAACCGAGTGCCATACCGCAAGCCGCAGAGATACCGAGACCGAGCGATCCGGATGTCATATCAACACCGGGGATGTGCTTCATATCGGGATGTCCCTGAAGGATACTGTCGTGCTGACGGAATGTTTTAAGCTCCTCAACCGGGAAAAATCCACGGTGTGCGAGGGTTGAATAGATACCGGGAGACGCGTGTCCCTTTGAAAGAACAAAGCGGTCACGGTCAGCCTTCTTCGGATCCTTGGGATCGATGTTCATTTCCTCAAAATAGAGATAAGTAAGAATTTCAGCGATAGAAAGCGATCCACCCGGATGTCCGCTTGCTGCAGCGTATACAGCGTCAAGAGCACCGCGGCGAATCTGATAAGCTATACGCGAAAGCTCACGTTTGCGGGATTCAACCATTGTTATTTTCCTCCTTGGAATTGTATTTTTTACGCGATATGCGTGTTTTTACATACCTAAATAATATTATACACCTATATTCTTTATTTGTCAATAGTTACTTCCAACATTTAGTCAATTTTCATGTTGACCAGAAAGCGGTCCGAAAATCACTGTCCTCTAAAATAACTGTTTTGATCGGGCGGTATTCCCCATCAAGAAGTTCCATGTGAAACTCGACTTTTCTCGACGGAATAATACCCGAATAATCAGCGTAAAACTGAACGGTAACCACGTTGATTCCGTCAACAACTTCTTCCGAGAGAACGGTAAACACATATCCACCACCGCCTCGACCTACCATCTGATAACCGCCGTCGTATTTTTCAACTCCCCTGAAAGCTAAAGTGTCTCCGTCAACACCAAGATACTTTTCGGCATACTCTCGGATTTCCGCTTCACTTCGCAGTTCTTGATTTCCTGCAAGCGTATTGAGCCTCCAAAGAATAAAATCGCAAAGTCCGAACTGACGGCGATTTTCAGTTGAAATAGGATCAAAATCTCTGTCACTGCCGAGCATTAATATATACGATGTCGCTCGAGGATATTCTGTAGAGGAATTCATATACTCCCGTTTTGAGAAGGTCATCCACAGTCCCTCATCAAAGGCAAGCTCATGTGTTCCGGGAGTTAAATAATCGCTGTTACTCTCTGCAACTTCTATTGTAAGAATGGGCATCTCCCTTGACTGGTTTGGATCAAAGTTATAGGGGATATTCTCGAAGCTTATCTTATAGTCGGTTATAACCATACCACGAAAGCTCTCGTAAACGCCCGGTGCAACTCCACATAAGCGTTCAAACTCATCAATGTCACCCGAAAGCAGTGCATTTATAGCATCGTATGTGTCATTCCACCATCCATTGTCAGCGTCCACAAGTGCTTTCCACTCCTCCACGGTAGGCAGAGTCATCGTTGATGTGACAATTTCGTCTGTATCAGCGGCAGTGTCAGCTGTATCAAAAACGGTTGTAACATCTTCGAGTGTATCGTTCAAAGTGGTATCTGTAGCATCTGCAACAGTCGTGTTATCCTCGGAGGTATCGTTCTCGGAGGTATCGGTTAAAGTGTCGGACACTGTATCAGGCTTATCCTCACATGATACAAAAGAAGCCGCCAACACAAGCATAAGAACCAAAGCAAAAATCCGTTTTTTCATCCTAAATCCTCCTTTTCATTAACAAAGTGCACCACCGGAATCTCGGGACGGTTGAAT